>PLSG01000429.1 GCA_003164155.1 Parachlamydiaceae bacterium
CCGAGAGCCCGAGGCGGGCTCTCGGAAATGAGAAACCCATCTTTAATCTGTTTCTCGATCATGCGGGGCTTGTTGGCGTAGCCTTTCAAAGTATTCTAGGCGCTTTTTCATTTCCCTTTCAAAGCCTCTTTCGACAGGGCGATAGAATGCAGGTCTTGGCATATCGTTGGGAAAATAATTTTGCCCCGAAAAGCCTTGAGGGGTATCGTGATCGTAGGCATATCCCTTGCCGTAGCCCATATGCTTCATCAGCTTGGTGGGGGCATTGAGGATAATAGGCGGCGGCGACAGATGGGAAGTTTCGGCGGCTTTTTCCCGAGCCTCCCCTAAAGCCTTATAAACGGCATTGCTTTTAGGAGCTAAGGCTAGATATACCACCATCTGAGCCAAGGCAAGTTCACCCTCTGGTGAACCGAGCATCTCGTAGGCATCGCGCGCAGCCACAGCTAGTACCAGGGCTTGGGGGTCTGCCAGGCCAATATCTTCTGAGGCCATGCGGATTAAACGCCTGGCGATAAACAGAGGCTCCTCACCGCCGGCTAGCATGCGACTAAACCAGTAGAGGCTGGCGTCTGGATCGGATCCGCGCACAGCCTTATGCAGGGCTGAAATGAGATTGTAATGCTGATCGCCCCCTCGGTCAAAGAGCGGCGCGCGCACCTGCAGAGACGTTTCCAAAAGGGCCAGAGTGACTTCCCCTGTGTGCTGCATGCCTTTGAGGTTTTCTACCAGATTCAATAAATAGCGCCCATCGCCATGCGCCAAGCTAAGCATATAGGCACGCGCCTCAGGGGTGAGATTGAGCTGCCCCCGACGGCTTTCATATCGGCTCAAAATCTGCTCCAGCGCGGCCTCATTTAAGGGATTGAGGCTTAAGACGCGCACGCGAGAGAGCAAGGCGTCGTTTAAATAAAATGAGGGATTTTCAATGGTCGCCCCTACCAGCACAAGCTTTCCGCTTTCCAAAAAAGGAAGAAAAGCATCCTGCTGAGCCTTGTTAAAGCGATGCACTTCGTCTACAAACAGCAATACCGAAGTGCCTAAAAGCGGCGTATCATCGCTGTCTTTCAAAATCTTGCGCAAATCGGCGATGCCGCTGAAAATTGCGCTGATCGTTTCAAAGCGCATGGAAAAGGCTTTGGCGTAGAGTCTGGCGATGGAGGTCTTCCCACAGCCCGGCGGCCCCCACAAGATAATAGATAGGGGCTTGCCGGATTTTATGATGGAAGTGATGAATCCCAAGGGGCCGAGCAGGTGGTCCTGGCCGACAATTTCATCTAAATTCCTTGGACGCAGCTGCTCAGATAGCGGTATGGACATGCCCTACCCCCTTTAAAAGGCAACTTCAGAAGGCTCCAGTTTGGTCAAGCCACCCAGGCGGCTTTGCAAAACAGCCGGGATATTCACGCTGCCATCGCTATTTTGATTGTTCTCCAACAAGGCCACCATCAAGCGCGATGTAGCCAAACCCGAGCCATTCAGCGTATGCATAAATTCGGGCTTATCTTCCTTGCGCTTGAAGCGCGCGTTGGAGCGACGAGCCTGATAATCCGTGCAATTGGAGACAGAAGAGACTTCATAGTAACGGTTTTGACCGGGCAACCACACCTCGATATCCACCGTGCGCGCTGCGGCAAAGGACATGTCCCCTGTGACCAACAGTACATTGCGGTAATGCAATCCCAAGCCTTCGAGTACCTCTCCAGCGCTGGCCAGCATGCTTTCGAACATGGCATCGCTGTCTTCTGGCGTGGTAAAGCAAAACATCTCCACTTTATTAAATTGATGCATGCGGATCAACCCGCGCTCCTGGGAGCCGGCGGCTCCGGCTTCGCGCCGAAAGCAGGGCGTATAGGCCGTGTACTTTAGGGGAAGGCTGGCTTCTGGTACCACTTCGTCCGTGTGCATGCCATTCAAGGGCACTTCGGCCGTAGGAATCAGGTAGAGGTTGTAGTCTTCGTCGGTGATCTTGAACTGCTGGTGTTCAAATTTGGGCAGCTGTCCGGAGGCAAAAACGGTATCTGCGCGCACGAGAATGGGCGGTATGAACTGCTCGAAGCCATTTTTAATCTGCACATCTAACATATAGTTGATTAAGGCCCATTCGAGGCGTGCACCCCAACCTCGATACATCGGCCACCCTGCCCCCGAAATCTTGGCGGCGCGCTTAAAATCAAAGAGGTGCAGTTTTTCATTCAGCTCTAAGTGGTTTTTGAAGGCAAAGTTGAACTCCGGCTTCTGCCCAGATATCTTTACGACCACATTGTCTTTAGGGTCTTGCGATATTCTAATGTCGTCCATGGGAATATTGGGCAATGAAGCCAATTCATGTGTAAACTGCAGTTCCCAAGCGGCGATCTGGTGGTCCAGGGAATGGATTTCATCGGCAAAAGAAGCCACCTTGAGCATAAGCTCAGAGGCATCTTGTTTTTGCCGCTTGAGTTCGCCAATTTTTTGGGAGGCCTCGTTGCGCGTGGCTTTGAGGTGCTCCACCTTGGTCTTAGCTTCTCTGATTTTGTGATCTAGGCTAAGCACGACAGCGACATCGGCGGTAGGATCTTTAGTTTTTAGTTTGGCGTCAATCCCTGCGCTATCCTTGCGGATGAGTTTAATATCAAGCATAGTACTCTTACAGTTGTTGATTTTGGAAAATTCAGTAAGCGTGCAACAATTAAATTATCCGGTGGACCGCCAAAGTCCCGCAGTTGAAATTGCGGAATTTTGGCGTGCCGATAATTTTTTGTCACACACTTGTTTAGATAAATGTTTTGGCCACGAACTCTTCGAGTTTTACAGTGTCTTTGGCAAAATTGCGTATGCCTTCGGCCAGCTTTTCAACCGCCATGGCATTTTCATTGAAGGCATAGCGGAAGTGATTTTCTTCCACGTCTATTTCGGCGATGTTCTGGGTTTTGGCTTTAGCCGGATCGAGCTTGCGCACAACTTCCCCCTCTGCGTTTTGCAGCTCTTCCAAATATTGGGGAGAGATGGTCAGCAAATCGCATCCCGCCAATTCCAAGATCTCTTCAGCATTGCGGAAGCTGGCCCCCATCACTTCGGTTTTGTATCCGAATTTTTTATAATAGGCATAGATTTCTTGCACCGAGAGCACTCCGGGATCTTGCGCTGCAGGATAGCCGCTGACTCCTTCGCTTTTTTTATACCAGTCGAGGATTCGCCCCACAAAAGGAGATACCAAGGTAGCTTTGGCTTTAGCACAGGCTACGGCTTGGGGCAAGCTGAACATCAGCGTCATGTTGCAGTGAATGCCTTCCTTTTCCAATTCTTTTGCGGCCAGCGCGCCTTCCCAAGTAGAGGCCAATTTAATCAGCACCCTTTCGCGCGCAATGCCGGCATCTGCATAGAGTTGTATCAGATCTTTAGCCTTTTGAATGCTGGCAGGCACATCAAATGACAGGCGGGCACCTACTTCCGTGGAAACTCTGCCTGGAATAATCTTGAGGATTTGAACGCCGAAATTTACAAAAAGCTTGTCCAGCAAGAGTCTTTTCTGGTCATGAGCTGACTTAGAGCGGCTTTTGCTATAGGATACCGCTTCCTCGATAAGTGCGCGGTACTGCGGCTTTTGAGCGGCCGCAAATATCAACGAAGGATTCGTCGTGGCGTCCACAGGGGTGTATTTCTCAATAGCTGCAATATCGCCTGTGTCTACTACGACCACAGTGATCTTTTTGAGCTGCGCTAGTTTGCTCTGGCCAATTTTATTTGTGTCCTTGCCATTTTCATTAGCTTTTTCTTTCATAGCATCTCCGTTGATTTACGCCGCGCTTTAGTGTGTTTGATGACCTACTGTCTCTTTTCAGCCTAAACGTTGACTGCAAAGATGGACAAGGCCTACTTAATTCGCCACTTTTTGTGAGTCGATGATCGTAAAAGGCGCATCGCCCTTTAAAGGCTCAGCCCGGAAGTTAATCGTCAGGCACTCCTCCCCAATTTTCAGTTCGAGCGATGTCGTCAGGCGGGTCAATAAAAGCTTATAGGGCACTTTTACTTTGTGTCCCGCGACATCGATGCCTATGGCAGTGTGAGCTAAAATCTCTTCCGAATCGCGGATCTGCCGGCAAAGCGCATCAAATTTGTTTAGCTGACGCCTTAAGGTTTCATCCTTGAATATGTATTTGCGCTGACAGTTTGGGCATTCGGCGACTTCGCGCTGTTCGATCTCGTCTAGAGAAAAACATACAGAATGTTTACATGATTGGCAATCAAATTGTAGGGATTTGTTTTTTTGCATTGTGCGTCCTCAAACCGGGCTAAAGTATTTTTAAGAGAAATTTTTATCGAGATAAGCGCGTACCTGGACTTTTTTGCGCCTTAAGATTTTTAAAATTGCATCATAGCATGCAAACTCAGAAAAAAACAATCGTTAAACGTTGCAGGAAAAGACAACACTATCCTTTCCTTTAAACTCACTGATTACTTTTATCGCAAAGAAACACACAAAAGGACGCAAAGGACGCAAAGAAGGCAGAAAAAAAATACAGAAAAAGCCCCTGGATGCTACATTTTTCCTATCCTTTTGTTGATTTTTCTTGGCTCCTTTATGTATTTCTTTGGGCTACAATTTTCTACGGCTGCCATAAATTAAAGCAGTAGGCCCAATTTTGCTTGTGCATTTTTTTGTGCCTTCTGTTATGATGCAGTTGTTCCGCTTTTGCGCTATAAGCCCTACAGAGGCAAGCTACTAGGATATATTTTATTGAGTGCTTTATTGACGGCAATTTCGGGTTCTTGTAAAAGACACTTGTAAAATAAGGATACATTCTTTACACCTTGTAACGATAAAATTCGACACCGCAAATTCCCCTTTTGAGCCTTGGAATGTGTTTTCGAGACGCATGAAGCCTATATTAAGTTTTAGGAGAAGATTCCGTGAATAGATTTTTAAGTTTATTCCATTCAGCACCTCACATTGAAGAGCTAGCTAATCCCGAGCAAATAAAAAAGGATTACAGATACTGGCGCATGCGTATCTTTTATTCTATGTTCATCGGGTATGCCTTCTTTTACTTTACACGCAAAAGCTTTACTTTCGCCATGCCTGCGCTCATGCTGGATTTGGGATATGACAAAAGCCAGTTGGGCATATTAGCCAGCGTACTTTTTCTCACCTATGGAGCCAGCAAATTCTTCAGCGGTATATTGGGCGACCGATCCAATCCACGCTATCTCATGTCCTTCGGCCTGATCCTCACCGGTATTTGCAACATATGCTTTGGACTATCTTCTTCGCTGGTACTTTTAGCCATTTTCTGGGGATTGAACGGATGGTTTCAAGGCTTTGGCTGGCCCCCTTGCTGCCGGCTGCTGAACTACTGGTATTCCCAAAAAGAGCGCGGTTCCTGGTGGGCCAGCTGGAATGTCTCACATAACATTGGAGGAGGACTAATCCCCCTCATCGCCGCCGCCTGCGTCTACTATACGGGCGATTGGCGCTATGCCATGCATATCCCAGGTGTATTGTGCATCCTAGTGGGTTTTTTCTTGATGAATCGCCTGCGCGATACCCCGCAATCGCTGGGACTACCCCCCATCGAAAAATTCAGAGACGACTATAGCGGTCGGGTGGAAAGCGCGCAAGACAAAGATCTTTCTGTCAAGGAGATCCTTTTTGAATATGTGCTGAAGAACAAATTTATCTGGCTGCTGGCCTTCGCCTATTTCTTTGTCTACCTCATCCGCTACGGTGTAAATGATTGGACCGCGCTTTTCCTGCAAGAGACCAAGGGCTACACAAACATTGGGGCTAACAGCTGTGTCACTTTGTTTGAGGTGGGTGGATTTGTGGGAAGTCTGACTTCTGGCTGGGCATCCGATTACATATTCCAAGGCAAGCGCGGCCCGATCAACGTCCTCTTTACCGTGGGGGCAGCGCTGAGTGTTGGATTGCTATGGCTTACTCCCAGAGGCATGGTGTTTCTCGATTCAGCTGCCATGTTCCTCATCGGATTTTTCATCTTTGGTCCCCAGATGCTTATTGGGATGTCAGCCTCTGAGCTGTCGCCTAAGAAGGCCGCCGCCACGACTTCCGGATTTGCCGGCTGGTTTTCCTACGTCGGCGCGGCTTCGGCTGGATATCCATTGGGCAAAATCACCCAAGATTACGGTTGGGAAGGGTTTTTCATCACCATGGGCCTTGCCAGCCTGCTGTCTTTCCTCTTGCTCATGCCTTTATGGGCAGTAAAAACTAAGCCCACTGGCGATACGCGGCCATCCCCTGAAACCAAGCCGGTCGCAGCTACCTAAGAAAAGCACAAAAAAAGGCGCATATGTCCTGGGTTCCCCTGCACGTCCATTCGCAGTACTCTATCTTAGATGCTACCGCCTCCGTCGAGGCCATTGCCGAGAAGGCGGCCGCCTACAAAATGCCGGCCGTGGCACTGACCGACCACGGCAACCTCTTTGGAGCCGTCGAATTTTACAAAGCTTGCAAAGATGTCAAAGTCAAGCCCCTCATAGGCTGTGAAGTATATGTAGCACCAGGCTCCCGCTTTGAAAAGAAAAAAGAATATGGCGTCCGCACGAGCTTCCACTTGGGGCTCATCGCCAAAAACAAGCAGGGCTACCACAATCTGTGCAAGCTATCTTCCATGGGATATCTGGAAGGCTTTTACTACCATCCACGCATCGACCAGGATGCTTTAAAGCAATACAGCGAAGGGCTTATCTGCCTTTCTGGGTGTCTCAGCAGCCGCATATCCCATGAGATCCTGCATGGGCAACCAGATAAACTGCTCGAGCTCATTCAATGGAACCGCGAAGTCTTCGGCGAAGACTTCTATCTCGAGCTGCAGCGCCACCCCATGCGCGAAGCCGATATTGAAGCTGACGGCATGCACCAAGAGTCGTGGCTGATTCAACGCTATGAAGATACGCTCGCCAAGCAGAGCAAGGTCAACCAGGTACTTGTGGAAATTGCCAAGACCCACAATATCAAATACGTGGCCACAAACGACAGCCACTACATTGAAAGAGAAGACTGGCGCGCGCATGAAATCTTACTCAACGTCCAGTCCGGAGAACCGTGCGAGATGTGGGAAAAGGATTCGATGGGAAATCCCAAATTCCGTGTCCCCAATCCCAAGCGCAGCAACTACCCTTCGCACGAGTTTTACTTTAAGTCACCCGAGCAGATGAGTGCACTGTTTCACGATTTGCCAGACGCGATCACCACCTCGCTGGAAATTGCCGACAAATGCCATCTGGAAATGGATTTTAAAACCAAGCACTATCCCATCTATGTGCCCCCCTCTCTAAAGGACCAAACCTTTACGAAAGAGGAGCATGAAAGTGAAGTCGAAAAATATCTTTGGAAGTTATGTGAAGACGGCATAGTCCATCGCTATACCCCTGAGAGACTGGCAAAGGTACAAGAGCAATATCTAGGGAAAGATCCCATGCAGGTCGTCCGCGAGCGGTTGGCCTACGAGATGGGAATCATTGTGCCCAAGGGCATGTGCGACTACCTGTTGATCGTTTGGGACTTTATCTTCTGGGCCAAAAGCAGCGGCATCCCCATGGGCCCAGGGCGCGGATCTGGCGCTGGTTCTATCATCTTGTATCTCATCGGCGTTACGGATATCGAGCCCTTGCGGTTTAACTTGTTCTTCGAGCGCTTCATCAACCCCGAGCGGATTTCCTATCCGGATATTGACGTGGACATATGCATGGATCGCCGCGGCGAGGTGATCGCCTATACGCTGCAAAAATATGGCAAAGAAAACATCGCCCAGATCATCACCTTTGGCACGATGAAAGCCAAGATGACCATCAAAGATGTCGGCAGGGCGTTGAGCGTGCCTTTGCCCAAAGTCAACGCCATTGCCAAGCTTGTGCCCGAAGACCTCAACATCACTTTGGAAAAAGCCCTCGAGAAAGACGCCGACTTGCGCACTATGTACGAGCAAGATGAAGAGACCCGCCAAATCATCACCATTGGCTTAAAGCTGGAGGGATCGATCCGCAACACGGGGATACACGCCGCTGGCATCATCATCTGTGGAGATCCCCTCACCAACTTCATACCCATCTGCAATGCCAAAGACTCCGACATGGCCGTGACACAGTTCTCCATGAAGCCAGTAGAACAAGTTGGCATGCTCAAGATTGACTTCTTGGGATTAAAAACACTCACTTCCATCCAAATCTGCGTGGATGCCATCTTACAAAATAGTGCCAAAAAAATCGACTGGGTGAACCTGCCACTCGATGATATAACCACCTTT
This sequence comes from Parachlamydiaceae bacterium, assembly GCA_003164155.1. Taxonomy (GTDB): domain Bacteria; phylum Chlamydiota; class Chlamydiia; order Chlamydiales; family Parachlamydiaceae; genus BOG-1457. The sequence continues at coordinate 8,247 of PLSG01000429.1, forward strand.
AACTTGCTCAACCAAGGCAGAACGCTTGGCATATTCCAGTTGGAATCTGGCGGCATGCAGGATCTGGCGCGCAATCTGCATTTGGATAAGTTTGAAGAGATCATAGCCGTGGGCGCGCTCTACCGCCCAGGTCCGATGGATATGATCCCCTCGTTCATTCAGCGCAAACACGGTCGGGAGCCCATAGAATACGACCACCCATGGATGAAGGATATCTTATCCGAAACCTACGGCATCATGGTGTATCAAGAGCAGGTGATGCAAATTGCCAGCAAATTGGCCAACTACTCGCTGGGCGAAGGCGATGTGCTGCGGCGGGCCATGGGTAAAAAAGACATGGAGCAAATGGCCCAGCAACGCGAAAAGTTCCGCTTAGGCGCCATCCAAAATGGTATCTCTGATCAGATTTCCATGCAGGTCTTCGATAAGATGGAGAAATTTGCGGCCTATGGCTTTAACAAGTCGCACGCCGCAGCCTACGGCTACCTTTCCTACGTGACCTCTTATTTCAAAGCCAACTATCCAGGCGAATGGATGGCCTCGCTGATGACCTGCGACCGCGATGATATCGCCAAAGTAGCCAAGTTCATCCGCGAAGGGCAATCCATGGGCATCCCCATTCTCCCACCAGACATCAACGAAGCCGGGGCGATCTTTTCGGCCACACCTCAAGGCATACGCTTTGCCATGACGGGCATCAAGGGAATCGGCGCAGGCGTGGTAGAGGCGATCATCCAAGAGCGCACTAAAAAAGGCCCTTTCACCAGCTTATACCAATTTTGCAAGCGGGTGGATATGCGAAAAGTGGGTAAAAAAGCCGTCGAAAACCTTATAGACGCAGGCTGCTTCGACTTCACCACCTGGACGCGCGAAGCGCTGCGCGAAAGCGTCGAGCCCATGTATGAGGCCTCTGCCAAGGACCAAAAGGAGAAGGCCTTGGGAATTATGAACCTGTTTGCTGTGCTGGGAGACGCCGATGAAGCGCGCTTTGCCAATCCCCCCAAGCTGAAAAGCAAAGCTTCCAAAATGGAGATCTTACTCAGAGAAAAAGCTCTGCTTGGATTCTTTTTAACCGGCCACCCCCTGGATGAATACCGCGCCATATTGCAGCGATTGTCTTGTGTGCCGCTCAACTGCATCGAAATGATGGACCATGACTCGATCTTTCGCGCGGCTTTCATCATTGAAAGCGCAGATGTTAAAATCTCCGCCAAGACACAGCGCAAATTTGCCATTCTCTCGGTCAGCGACGGATTGGAAAGCTATGAGCTGCCTATCTGGTCTGACATGTATGACGAAAAACAGGCGTTGCTGCGGGAAAATCAAGTGATCTATGCCGTCTTGCAAGTAGAGAAGAAAGAAGAAGAAGAGCGGCGCTTGTCGTGCCGTTGGTTCGACGATTTGAGCCGCGCCGATGAAGCCATGATGGAAACTTGCGATCGAGCCTTCGACAAAGCCAAGCAGATGGCGGCGCGCTTTCAAAAGCACAATAGCCAAAAGCCCACGGCGCCAGGCTCCAACGCCGCGTCTAAAAATGGCGCTGTCGCCTCCGCCCAAAAAGATAGAGAAAAGTTCAAACCTAAGGTAGAATCCCCCCCTATGCCCACACTCATGCATATAAAGCTCGATGCCGATAAAATACGCTTGAGCCATATCCTGCAATTTAAAGAGCTCTTTGCCAAGCATCGCGGCACAACACCTGTGCAGATGGCTTTCCAAGCCGAAGGCAAAGATATCGCCACCATTCATATTAACAGTCAATGGGGTGTGGGCATGAGCGATGCCTTGCATGTTAGTATTAAGCAAGTCCCAGGAGTTCTCAGCATTGAAAAAGGAGAGATGAATTCATGACGCAGCCCTTCGCACATTTAATTGGCAATGAGCATATCAAAAGCCATCTTTCGCACATGCTAGAGAAGGGCTCTATGGGCAACTCATTGCTCTTTGCCGGCATGGACGGCATCGGCAAGAGTTTGTTTGCACGCATTTTGGCCGAAGAGATTATCTGTCAAGACGATCCCGACGGGAGTCATCGGCACAAAATTTTGCATGGCAACCATCCCGATATCCGCGAATTTCGTCCTGAAGGCAAAACCGGCATGCATAGCATCAGCACGATGCGGCAATTCAATGAAGAGGTCTATCAAGCACCCTATGAGGCCAAACACAAAATTTTTATTCTGCAAAATGCCGACCGCATGCTCCCCTATAGCGCCAACGCGTTGCTCAAAACCTTTGAAGAGCCGGCCCCTTCGAGCATCATCATCCTGATCTCCAGCGCGCCAGAGACTTTCCTTCCCACAATCCTTTCGCGCTGCCGCATAGTGCATTTCTCTCCAGTCAACAGCGATTTGATTGCCGATCTTTTGCAAAAACAGCTGGGCATTTCAAAGGCCGAAGCTGACCGCAGCGCCATCTTATCCAAAGGCTCTATTTCCAAAGCTTTCGCTCTGGCCAAACAGCACCATGATCCCAAACAAGCTTCCCTGTTTGCTTTGCTATGCAAAGGGCGCTGCCTTTCCTTTCAAGAACTCTCACAAGCTAGCGCAGAGATCAGCGAACACATCGAAAAAAGCAAAAAAGAATCTGAGGAAGTGCTGCGTCAGGAATTTATGAAATCCTTCTCTCAAACCCAAATTTCTGCCACCCAGAAAGAAAGCATCGAAAAGGAGATCGAAGGAGCGGTAAGCATGCGCTTCTTCCACGACATCAATAACTTGCTCGATGACATATTGTCTTGGTACAGGGACTTGCATCTCATCCGCATCAATGGGCGCTTGGACTACATTTTTAACAAGTTTAAGCTGCCAGAGATGCAAAAAGCTGTCCAAACGGGTCAAGATCTCCCCTTGGAAGTAGTCTTCAAAGCGGCTAAGGAAGCCAAACTGTCGGTAGAACGCTCCACCTCGCTTAGCGTGGCGCTCGAAGGGTTGTTCCTCAAGCTCAATTTTCTTTAAATCCCTGAAATTCTACAGCCAGAGAATCTAAAGGATGCACAATGAAAATATTGGTGACCGGCGCTAATGGGTATATCGGCACGCGGTTGCTACCGCTGCTTCTTGAACAGGGTCATACGGTGTATGCCCTGGTGCGCAGTGAGAAACGCTTTCGAGTGCCGCTTAAATTTGAAAAGCATGTGCATATCATTCAAGCCGACTTGCTCCAACCCCAGACGCTAGAAAAAATACCTAAGGATATAGACTGCGCCTATTATCTTGTGCATTCCATGAGCTCCTCGCCAGAAAAGTTCTCAGAGCTTGAGGCCCAATCGGCCGCGCATTTTCGCGATTGGCTAGCGCTTTCTGGCGCCCATCAACTCATCTATCTCAGCGGCATTGTCAATGACGACAAACTCTCCCATCATCTTGCTTCCCGCAAAAATGTCGATGCCATCTTGCGACAAGGCAAAGTTCCCGTCACCACGCTAATGGCAGGCATCATCATTGGATCGGGCAGTGCTTCTTTTGAAATCATTAGAGACATTGTAGAGAAGCTGCCTATTATGGTAGTTCCTAAATGGACTAAGAATCTCACCCAGCCGATTGCCATCTGCGATGTTCTCGACTACTTAGTCCAGGTGCTAAATCATCCGGCTTGCCTCGGCAAAAAATTTGAAATCGGGGGGCCAGATGTTCTAAGCTATAAGCAGCTGCTGCTTGAATTTGCGCGCGTGCGCAACTTGAAGCGCTGGATCATTACCGTGCCCGTATTGACACCCAAACTTTCTTCCTATTGGCTGTATTTTATCACTTCAGCCAGTTTTTCCCTGGCCCAATCCCTGGTAGAAAGTCTTAAAAACAACGCCATTTGCCGTGAAAACACCATACAAAAGATCTTCCCCAAAAAGCTCTTGGATTTTGAAACGGCCGTGCGCCGCTCCTTTGATTGCATCGAGAAAGATGATCTGCCTTCCAGTTGGAAAGACGCCCTAGGCACTTCACGCCTCAATCCCAACTTTGCCGCTTATATGCAAGTGCCCCTTTTCGGAACGCTTTCAGACACGCAGGCCGTAGTTTTTGCTCAAGCGCCTGAAGAGGTGGAAAAAAATGTTTGGGCACTGGGAGGCGAAAAGGGATGGCTATATCTGGACTTTGCGTGGAAAATGCGGGGGTTTATCGATAAACTAGTCGGCGGCATTGGCTTGCGACGTGGAAGAACGCATCCTTCCCGCCTGAAATCGGGAGATGCCCTCGACTTTTGGCGCGTCTTGCTCGCTGATAGCCAAAATCGGCGCCTATTGCTGTATGCGGAGATGAAGTTGCCTGGAGAAGCTTGGCTTGAATTTAAGATTATCGATCACACGCTGTACCAAACAGCTACTTTCCGCCCCCATGGACTGGCAGGAAGGCTCTATTGGTATGCGCTTTTCCCCTTCCATTATCTGATTTTTCGCGGACTGGCCCGTGCTTTAGTAAAGCCGGGGCAGCCTTTTCCTTAACATTTCATATTTTGATATTTCTTGCAGCTTCCCGCGGAAATGCTCCAAAAGGCGGCCTTTGCGATTTTTACAACTGCCTCGCAAGAGGCAAGCTATAGAGTAGCATCGGGCCTACTTAAGGCAATAGAAACTCAGGAAAAAATCGCCTTAGGAATGTATGCCAAAAGTTCAAAAACTGTGGCGGCAACTTTAGTTATCCTCAACGCTTCAGCGCTTTTGTAGATTACCACAAATACATCGCAGAAAATAGTACCACTATCTAGAGCAATATTGGCAATGGCCGCTCCACTTGAACTTAATGCCTGCGCGGCATATGTGGGGATAGGTATATTGATAGTCACAGCATTCAAGGCAACCTTAGCAACAAATGCTACACTTAAAATTGCTCCGGCAAGTGTAGATATTGCAAAAGCCACACTATTGACAGGTATGTTGAGGAGGGAAACAAAGGTGTGTTTAAAAACTTGGAGGAGCGGGCGGCCTTGTGAAGCGTAAGTGAGTCTAGATTCTTTGGCAATGTCGTCCAAAGGGCGGATGAAACTGGGTGTTCTGCCAAATGCTTCTAAATTTTTCTCAGATTCGATAGTTTTTTGTACTCCTTCTGCGATCCGTTCCGCAGCAAAATTGATTATCCGCCCAAACTGTTTGAAAATTGCTGCAAACAGGTGATCGAGATGGAGTTTTTCGCCTATCCAGCGTGCTCCCCGCCATATCTGATTAGAAATATCGACAATTACCTGGGCCACTTCCCAAACATTAAGCGCAAGGTGGATCAGCGAGTGCACAGTGCGTTCTCCAAAAAAGAGAAAACCGGTAGAAAACCTCGGTTCTATCTGCCCAAGTGAAGCTGCAAAAATTGCAATTTTGATACTCCCTATAGTAAGTCCGCCGCCCACAGCCCCGGCCAGGCCAACACCCAAACCTACTACATTTAGCGGAATAGAAATTGCCGAAAGAGCCTTATGCGCCAACCAATTAACACTTGCCTCAGAGCAGCTCTTTTCAGAGTAACTATCCACATAGCACTGTCTGCGCGCATTGTTGACTTGAGTGATGATTGGAAAACCGATTATGCCTATATCTACACTAGCTGAACGCATTAAATACTCCTTATATTATGAAAGATGCANNTACCAGAAAGAACGGTTATTTTTCCATCCATATGTATGATGTATGGGTGTAAGATGTATGGGAAATTTAAGCAGGAATTTTAGGATTCACCACAGAATTCGGATTATAAAACACGTTAAGATTTTGAAGGCCCTCATAATGGCCTAAACTCGCCGTGCAACTTTTAGTCACACTCGACTAGTCACAGATTTTTGATTCCAGGGTAAGCCAAGCACTACTGACCAGAAAACCAAGTCCAAATGACTTTAGAACTTCCGCAGAGCAGCAACGCCAACGTTGTCGTGTTCATAGTTGCAGAGGCTGACGCCGAGGCCGATCGGAGTGAAGTTTCCAACAACCACGCAATCGCCTTGA
>PLSG01000021.1 GCA_003164155.1 Parachlamydiaceae bacterium
GCTAAAGTGTGCTTTTTCAAATAAAGCCTCTCTCATAGTTTTTAGGGGTTTTTTTAGGTTGATGCCTATTCCCGAGTGGGAATGAAATCATTTTAATGTTGACAGTGTACTAGATTCTGTGACTGAAAGTTTTCTCTGTACAGGGGAACACGGACGAATTTTTTTTGAGAATAGTTTTAATCTTTTAAGGATTAGGTTTATATTATGGAGCCGTTCGATCTGCGCCTTTGGCCAGCTTTTGCCGCCGCCGGAGGAGATATCTCTTCAGCCGCCATCATCGACAGCGTCAGTATCGATTCCCGCCGCATTGATACCCCCCATGCGCTGTTCATACCCTTGCCAGGCAAATCGAATGACGGGCATTTCTTCGTGGAAAGTGCCGCCAAAGCCGGAGCCCGCTATGCGCTGGTCAAAGCAGAATGGCGTCCTAGCGCCCACTTGGAAAACATCACCTTGTTGCGCGTAGAAGATCCCCTGCAGGCCTTTCAAGCGCTTGCAAAGCTCTACCGCCGCCAACGCACCTCTACTAAGGTGATCGGGGTCACGGGATCCTATGGCAAGACCATGCTCAAGGATCTGCTGCATGTCCTGTTGAGCATGGGAAAAAAAANNAAAACCGCCTCTTCGCCAGACAGCTTCAATAGCCAGATTGGAGTGCCCCTGAGCCTTTTCACCATTGCACAACAAGACGAAATGGCTATCATCGAAGCTGGCATTTCCATGCCCGATGAGATGCGCCTGCTGGGTTCTATGATAGAGCCCAATTGCGCCATCATCACCACCATCGGAAATGCGCATGCCGCTACTTTAAAAAACACCTACACTATAGCCAAAGAGAAAAGCCAATTGCTCTTTGCTGTGCCTACGCCTGAATGGTGCATAGCGCCCCAAGATCCCCTATTGCAGCCGCACCTCAACCGGTTTGAGGGAAGCTGTCACTTTTGGAATGTTCCTTCCCCCACTTTACCGCATGCGCGCCTTGTGCACACGGAGATCAGCGCCAGCATGCCCTACGCGCTGGCATTCCCCGATGGAAAGCTGCACTACGGCAAAATAACTCGCGAATTTTGCTACTTTTTGGACTTACTCAACATCGCGGTCAAAGCCGCCTGGCTGCTGGGAATAGAATCGGATAAGATCTGCCAGGCGTTGCAAAATTACTTGCCTGAGCCTATGCGCACAGAGATCTGGAAATCTCCCCTTGGGACGACCTTCATCAACGATACCTGTTGCTCAGACCCCCAATCTGTAGAATTGTCCCTCAAGCACTTCGAAAGAGCCTCTTTGCAAAATCGCAAAGTCTTTGTTTTTGGCGGTTTGCGCGCCGGACAGCCTTACAAAGCCAGCGATTACCGCCGCATCGGAAAGTCGATCCACTCGGCCGGAGTAGATCAAGTGGTGCTTTTCAATCAACCAAATTACGCTCCCTTGATTGAAGAGTTGCAGCGGCGCTCTCCCCAAACTGCCATTGCGCTATGCTCGACGTACCAAGAAGCCGTGGCTGAGATGAAAAACCTGCTGGGTCAAAACGATATTGTTTTGATTAAAGGCACGCAGAAAGAGCCACTCGATAGCCTGACGCGCACCTTCAATGAGAGTATGTCTAATAATTACTGCACTATAAATCTCGAGGCTATTCAGGCCAATCTGGAGACGTTGCGGCGCAAGCTAGGAGAGGGGGGGAGGCTGATGGTCATGGTGAAAGCCTTGGCCTACGGCACAGACGATATCAGCATGGCGAAATTCCTGTCAGCCTTCGGTATAGATATTCTAGGGGTGGCCTATGTAGACGAAGGGGTGGCATTAAAGCGCTCGGGTGCGAAGCAAGATATATTTGTGCTGAATGCAGCCCCTTATGAAATACCCAAAGTGGTCAAGTGGCAGCTAGAGGTCGGGGTAGGAGATTTACAGACCGTCATAGGCTTGGGGGAGCAAGCTCAAAGGCATAACAAACAACTTAAAGTTCACTTGCATGTAGACACAGGTATGCGCCGCTTTGGATGCCGCCCAGAAAACGCTTTAGAAATCGCCAAAAGCATCAGCCTGCATCCCCATCTAAAGCTCGAAGGTATCTTCACGCATCTAGCCTGCTCGGAAAGCCCGCAGGACGACCATTTTACGCATGCCCAAATCCGCTCTTTGGATCAGGTCATTGGCGAACTGACCAGTGCCGGACTGACTATTCCATGGCGGCATGCCGCCAATTCTGGCGGGCTCATGCGCTTTGACCTACCTCAATACAATATGGCGCGCGTCGGCCTGGCAACTTACGGCTTATACCCCTCTGAGGCAGCCAAACACAGCCTGGAATTGCGCTTGGCCCTGTCCTTGGTTTCGCGCATCGTAGCCATCAATCTGTGTAAAAAAGGGGAGAGCATAAGTTACGGCAGTACATACATCGCCCAAAGGAATTTGGAGCGCATCGCCGTCTTGCCCATTGGATATTTTGATGGTCTGCACAGAAACTATAGCGGCAAAAGCCATGTGACCATACGCGGGCATAAAGCCCCTATGGTGGGCAAAATAACTATGGACTTTATGATGGTCGACATCACCGATATTCCCAGTGCTGAAATTGGAGATACGGCTTTGATTTTTGGATACGATGAATATGGCCATTACCTGTCGCCAGAAGATTTGGCAGCATCCGGCTCTTCCATCGTCTATGAGCTCATTACGTGTCTAGGCCCGCGGATCCAGCGCATCTTCATCAACCACTAGTAAACTGTCAAGATTGAGTTTACTGATTTGATTAATTAAGCGATTTTATTCACTATATAGCACGCCTTCAGCGTGCGGAATTTTACTTAGTTTACCTAGGGCGTTGCCCTAGGCTTATATGAGAAAGGCCTTC
>PLSG01000181.1 GCA_003164155.1 Parachlamydiaceae bacterium
TTCACACATAGCCCGATAAACTAGTTGTGGATCAAACCAGCCAGGCGGTAGGCTTTCGATATGCTGGCTAAGTAATAATAAGGTGATGTGGCCGTCCTTATCGAATATTTTGCCGAGTTTTTGATCGATGCGGTGCAGTTCGCTTAAAATATTTTCTAGCTCATCGCTAGAAAGCGGTGTGTAACTTTCAGGCAGATCAAATAAGGCACAGCGATAAGAAGCTCGATGTTCATTACCCCACAGGATGACATCATTGGAATGGCTCAAACTAGCGGCGTTGTCAAAGAATTTTATATTTCCCGATGCGTCGATGCGAATGTTTTCTTGATGGGCGTCTCGCATTCCCATGACGAGCGCTACCACACTCGCTTGAATAACCGAAGCGCGTTTGAGCAGCACTTTTCTGCTCCCTGAAGTCACATTCGCATAGTCTCCTATATTCATTATGCCTTGGGCTGGCTGCAAGCTTACTTGGCATCCCGGCAGCGTCTGAAAGGTGTTCAATTGCATTTCAAAAGTGGCGGACTTTACCCAGAGCAGCCGTTTTTCAGCTCCTTTTGTCAGTACGGATTCCAGAGGAAAGGGAAACACACTTTTTTTATCGTGTAGCACTGCACTAAGCGTCGGCGTAAAAAGCTCTTCCCATCCCATTAAAATAGCCAATTCCCAAATAATCTGTTCCATTTTTCGCGTGGCAGGGCAGTCTGAAATTCCCAGCTTTATAAAGGCAAAAGGCTGGTTGTAATGGGAGGCAGGACCTGTAATGCTGTGCCGCAAAAGACACACTTTATTAGTCGAGGGCATGGATATTAGCGCCTCTATGTTTACTCTGGCGATTTCTTGGCGGGCGTCTCGCAGTGCATCGATAAGCCATTTTTGGGCATATAAGGCACTTTTGGTCAGAACGTCAGCTTGTCGGAGTTTAGCTAGGCTTTCAGGATTTGCCACCTCGGACAACGGCAAAGTTGGAAAGTTCTTCTTTTTTGAAGTCGCTATATGCGCATAGAGTATTTTTTTGAGATCATCTACGGCGGTGATTTCCACATCGCCTGTGACTACAGTTTCAAAAAAACCGTCTAAGTTTATCTTTTGTAGGATATAAGCCTCGGCCGGCGAGGGAGCCAGCTCGGTGAACAATTTTGAAAAAGCCAGCAGGTTTCCATGCTGTCGATTCAGCTTCATTTGCACAAGTTGAAGAGCTTCTTGCTGTGACATTCCCGCATACTCACGGCGCACGCTATCCCAAGCTAATAAGATGCCGTCCCATGTGCCGTAGCTATCTTCTATTTTTTTTATGAACCCTTGAAAGAAGGGGAAAAGTTGCTTTTGATGCCCGAGACGCATTATCTGGGTACTGGATGCTTGGCATTTATCCCATAAAAAGGCGGCTTTTTCGGCATGCATGTTCTCCTCTTCGCGATGCACATTGCCTATGCAAATAACTCTTTGGGCTATGCCTTTAGCGTATAAAATTTTATCCTCGTCGGCCTTTAAGCGCATGAAATCGGAGTGAAACTGTTTTGCTAAACCTTGCAGGTATGTTAGAGCATGCTCTAAAGTTTGTATGACCACGTGCAATTCAGCCTCTTGTGAGCATTCTTTCAATGCTCTAAAGCGCGTATTCCATTTAAATCTAAATTTTTTGGCTTTGCTTATAAGATCGGCAGAATAGGGTTTAACTTCGTGGTCAATAGCTTTAAAACTCTCTCTTGAATTCGAGCCTAAATTCTTTAATGCATCTTGGGCAAGCTTGCGTATGTCATTCATGGCAGTGAGTGTGATGCACTTAAGCCTATGATGGCGCACGTCAATATCTTTTATCTCATTGAAAAAGATGGAAAAACATTTTCCGAACCAAATCGACATAAGCCCTCTTCATAACTGATCAACCCCCAAAAGGAACCTTGGAGGAGCTGATTAAATGTAGTATAAAGACTAACCTTTCTAACTCGTAAAGTTCAAAAGCTTATGCGCACATATGCTGAACAGTTGCGTTATTTCTGGCAACGATCTGCCCCTTGCCATTTTAAGCGCATAATATCGTTATAAGGAAATGTTTTATTATTGAACAGCCAATAGCCGCTCATAGGCCTTTATGGGAGAGAAAGAGGGGGTGTATAAATTGTTACGCGCAAAAAAAAGTGACGGAAATTTTGGGTAAAAAAAAGCCTTAGATAGAACTATCTAAGGCGGAATAAAAAACTTGGCAACGACCTACTCTCNNNNCCTTCTCTATGGTCACCAAGTAAAACGGTTAGCGCGGCTTTTAAGCCTATCAGATCATTTCACATTCGCTATACAACCACTATAACTAAACACCTCTATTTTCTGCAACACTTTCTTGGAGATCCCATCCTCATACCTTTCTTAAAAAAGATGAAAATTTGGGCATGGTTCAAATGAGGGTAAACTCAAATCCATAGGAATGGCCGCAAAAGAACACAAAGAACGCAAAAAAGGAAGGTGAATGAAGCCAGTTTTTTTCCATCTTTCTTTTTTGCGTTCATAAGATAATACAGCCGCTCTTTTTTGGCTTTTTTTCCTCTTTTTTCGGCAACTCTATTTGGGGAGTTTCGACAAATCCCTCTTGTTTAAGAAAGGGGATGAATGGTGCGTAGCGTTTTGGAGAAATATTGGCAAGTGATCGGGCGGAACTCAAAAAAGTAAAAGGGTGTGGATGGTCCTTATGTACAAAGGTAGCATTCAACTTTTTGGCTAATTCTGGAAAATCTATAAATGAGAAATAAGAAGTTATGCATTTTGATAAATCACGAGGATAATTAATTGGAGGTTCTTCCAATTCTCTTTGAATAGATTCGACAAAGGGAGTTAGCATTCTTTGATATACAAGCTTGAAGTTGTCTAGATTGGGGACATACAACATTCCGAGGAAAATACTGCGTTTTATATCTGGATTTACAAGGAACCTATCAAGTGTCCCAGATTGCAGCAGGGCCGAAAAAAAAGTTTGAGACTGGCTAGAAATGTTGCGCGCGACCATTATCAACGGCGTAGTTGAGCACTCCTCGTCGGATGGGCCAGACTGGCATGTACAAACTGTGCAATCACCGGACTCTGTGAACAGCAATTCGGAGCACATAGTATGTAGAAGTATAGCTATTTGTACATGCTTTTTGTAAAAAGCAAGGTGTAGTAAGTTCCATTGAAAAAATGCTTTATCAGGATTAGGCTTCTGGCGCTGGATTATAGCTTCAAAGCGCATGTTGATTAATGCGGGAGCATTGTCCAGCATTTCCTTGACTTCTTTCTCGCGGCCCATCCATATGTGGTTTAAGAGATTCGTTTGTCCATCAGTTAGATTGCCCTGAAACAGGATAGATTCATTTAGAATGGGCATTTCTGATAATCTCAAGAGAGGTGCAAGTTCGCTAAGAGACATATGGAAACCTTGTGGTTTATTTATTTGTAAGGCATGACCTGTTTCACCGGCCGAAGTCAATGCTTCTAAAACCGTTTCGGTCCTTTCTCCCTTTGCTTGCGCTGGGCAATCTTGTCTAGGCGATTGCGCTCGTCTTTAGTCAGCTTTGATTCGCCATACTGAGATATCTTATGCAGCATGGCATCGACGAAGCCTTCATCGTCGAGCATGGGCTGGCCTGTTTTGAAATCGATGATTTTAGAAGATTTCTCACTTGCCGGCGAGAACATGCTCAGCGCGCTACCGGCCCATTTGACGACGCTGTGGTCAAACGCGGCCATGAAGGGGAAGGGGCCTTTGAGGCCATTGGCCAATCCCATAAAATAGCCGGTGCACAGTCCGCCAAAGATGTAGGCAAAGCCCACCACATTAAACTGAGAAGCGTCGATCAGCAAGACGCACCCCAGGAGTGCCAGCAGCACCCATTTGGCTTTTAAGGGAATTACAAAAAATAGCATGAGCTCGGCTTCGGAAAATAGCATGGTCCACACCATCAGTATGGCAAAGATACTGGGGGTGGCGCCGGCCAAGAACATGTAAGAATTTGTCAGCTCCATAGCGAGCA
>PLSG01000105.1 GCA_003164155.1 Parachlamydiaceae bacterium
GGAATTTTGCTAGCTTACCTAGGGCGTTGCCCTATGCTTATATGAGAAAGGCCTTCAGCCTTTTAGGACAGTATGAAGTCTGCTTGTATGCTTATCGTATGCATAAAAGCTGCAAATCATTTCCTAAAAGGCTGAAGGCCTTTCTCATAATAGCCTAGGGCATCGCCCTAGGTAAATCAGACAAAGGTTCCGCACGCTGAAGGCGTGCTGTATNNCATCAATTTAATATTTACAGTGTACCCACATCCGCAACTTCAGAATGCGCATCGCGACATGCTTTGTCAAATGAAAACAGGCCTGGCGCGCATGCAACTTTATGCAACACGGCCAACTTTTGTGCTTGTATTTTTCGAGGGAAGGAAATACAATGATAGCAAATCAGGCTTTATTACAATTTGGAGCATACTNNAAGTGCTTTTCACTACTATACCACAAAAAACAAGACTAACACGCAGGAGCGTATTACCTTGAAAAAATACGATCCTACTATACGTGAACACGTAGATTTTAAGGAAACCAAGTAATCTCCTTAAAAGAGGCCTGTTAGCATGTTTGAGCTATCTGTCGCCCGCAAATATTTAATGCCCCGCTGGCGGCAGATCTCTGTCTCAGTTATAAGCCTCATCTCCATATTCGTCATCGCCCTAGTCGTTTGGCTGATCACCGTTTTCTTTTCAGTGACCACTGGTTTAGAAAAACGCTGGATCGATAAACTGGTAGCCATCACTGCCCCGCTGCGCCTCACCCCCACCGATGCCTACTACAACTCGTATTACTATCAGATAGACAACATCAGCGCCGCTGCGCAGTATTCCCCCAAAAGCATTGCTGAAAAAATGCGCGCCCCGGTTACAGATCCTTATGATCCATCCATCGACGAAGAACCTCCCGCCAGCCTGCCGCCGGCCGACAGAGATGCCCAAGGCGCACTAAAAGACCCGGTAAAAGGGGTATATGCCGCCATAGCTGCTCTGCAAGCCACAGGCAGTTATCCCGGCCTGACGGCGCAAGACTTTGAGATGACCTTCAGCAGCATCCGCTTGCGCATGCTGCGCAATACCCCCAAAAGCTCGCAAGCCAACGCAACGGCTAAATTGCAAGAAAACCAAGGATTCCTTTCGCACGCCATCTACCTCACATCCCTGGATGAGAACAGTCCCTCTCTGGAAAAGACCCTCATCACCCCGCGCATGGCCGACATAAGCAACCTCTTCCATCTCCTGGCTATCTCTTCCACCAATATCCAAGAAGACTCGCCCGAAGGCACTCCCTTGCTGGAAAAAAGCATCTTTCAAAAGCGCCTCGAAAACTTCCTAGCCAACTCATCGATTGCACAACTGCAGACGCCAGACGGCGGATGGGTCCTACCCAAAAGCTTTTACGCCAACTTGGACGAAGCCTTCAGCCCAATCGTGATAAGCATCGCCACTGATCCTCTGGAGAATGCTCTCGGCAGCCCGCGCACCCTCTTTGTCCCGCGAAAAGAATCTGAAGCCAACGCCTGGAAGACTGCGATTGAAGCCGCCGGCCATAAAGCCAGTTTGGCCCGCCTGCACATTCCGCCACATCTGCAGACAATCCAGAAAATGGAATTGGAAACTAGCTCAGGCCAAAGCCTTTCGTTGCCTATGAGCACGCGTCTGATCCTGCAAGAGCACCTCCTTTTGCCGGCCAAAGCCGTAGAAGGTACCGCGCTGCGCACTTATCAAGCTAAAGATGTGCTCTTCAACCTTGAATTCGAGATCCAAGGCAGACAGCTCAAAGGGGTCACCCCTTTTGGCACACTGACCTTTGGCGAGGCGGCCCTCAAAACCGACTTCCCTGCACCAGAGGCTGCTCAAACCTCCCAAAGCCATCCGCTGTGGATACACCACGACCACCTGCCGTCACGGCATTTAGTCATTCCCGATGATGCCGACAATGGCAAAGGGGTAGTGCTGCCCAAAAGCTTTCAAGATGCCGGCGTACTATTGGGCGACCAAGGCTATCTATCTTATTTTACCCCCACAGCTAGCTCTTTACAAGAACAGCGTATCCCCATTTTCGTCGCGGGCTTTTACGACCCGGGCATCATCCCTCTGGGGGGCAAGCTAGTACTTGTCGACCGCGAAGTAACTTCGCTGATTCGCAGCGCCTACAACCAAGACTCCCACTCTTTAGGCAACGGCATCAATGTGCATTTCAACCACATAGAACAGGCCGAAAAACTCAAAGCAGCCCTGCAAAGCGCCCTGGATGCCCAAGGCCTAGGACAGTACTGGAAAGTTGAAACCTTCCGCGAATACGATTTTGCTAAAGAGCTCATCCAGCAGCTGCAAAGTGAAAAGCATGTGTTTACTTTGATCTCCCTGGTAATCATCATCGTGGCTTGCTCGAACATCATCTCCATGCTAGTGATCTTGGTCAACGATAAGAAGAAGGAAATCGGCATCCTGCTATCCATGGGAGCCACCTCCCGCAGCATCGCCGCTATCTTCGGATTGTGCGGGCTGATCATCGGGTTTATGGGCAGCGCACTGGGAATAGCCGGAGCGATGATCACCTTGCACAACTTGGAAGCTCTGATCAGCCTGATCAGCCAACTTCAAGGCTATAGCGCCTTCAATGCGCACTATTATGGAGGAAACTTGCCCAATGAACTCAATCCCCAAGTCTTACTGCTGGTGATAGGGTCCACTTCGGCAATTTCGCTTTTAGCCGGCCTCGTGCCAGCTATCAAAGCCAGCCTTCTGCGCCCCTCCTCAATCTTGCGTTCAGAATAAAGGGAGGCACATGGAACATCGCGAGCATATCGAAGGGCTAAAACCCGTGCTGGAAGCCACAGACCTAAAAAAGAACTTCTACTCCCCCCACCCCTTTCCCATTCTAAAGGGGATCAATCTGACGCTGCGCCAGCAAGATACGGCGGCCATCATGGGCCGGTCTGGAGAGGGCAAAAGCACTCTCTTGCATATTTTGGGAACCATCGAAAAACCATGCCACGGTGCACTTTCCATCGCCAATCAGCCCGTTACGCCTTTCAATAAAAGCATGCTGCGTTGCCAGCATATCGGTTTTATTTTTCAGTCTTTTCATCTTCTAGAAGATTACACCACCCTCGAAAATGTGATGATGCCAGCGCGCATCTTACGCAAAAGTGTGGCCAAAGGCAGCGAAGCCTATAACCGGGCCTACTACCTCTTGGAAAAAGTGGGACTGGCCGACCGCGCCAACTTTCACACTAAGCTGCTCTCTGGCGGAGAGAAGCAACGCGTGGCCATAGCGCGGGCTTTGTGCAACGATCCAGATATCATTCTAGCCGACGAACCCTCCGGCAATCTCGACCGCCAAAACGCCACAGCCATCCATGAGCTGCTGCTCTCCTTTGCCCAAGAGCATAAAAAGGCGCTGCTCGTAGTCACCCACGATCGGGAACTGGCCAAACTCTGCCAACTCAACTTTCAACTGCACGATGGAATTCTGCTGAGTTAATACTTGACATTAAGAGCTGAAATGCAAAATATGAGTTTATGTATCAAAACATAAATTTACAGCGGCTTATGTACAACAAAGACGATCGCCTTCAATCCACCTGTTATACTATCGTGGGACTAGCTCTACTGGGCGGATTTATCATGTCAGTGATTTCCTGGCTGAGAATTTGCTCTGGCGCCTGCGAAGAAACCCATAACTACCTTTTCTTTGGGTTTACCTTCGAGCCACTGGGGTTTATCTTTTTTCCTTGCGCAGGGCTGCTCCATGCCTTTTCACGCCGCCATCCGCCACTGGCTTACTTTGTCGGCGGCATGCTGAGCAGTGCCTTGGGCGCCGAATTTATTTTCGTGGGTCTTCAGAAATTTGTGATAGGGCATTGGTGTCCCGTATGCCTATCTATCGCCACATGTGTTTTAATCGGCACAGCCTTCTTTTTCCTCGCCTATGTGGAAAGTGCCCGAGAACAAATCAATCAGCATAAAAAGGGTATTCTTATGAAAAATTTATGTTATGGCCTCTCCTGCCTTTCCATCTTCGCAATGACCTTTTTTTTAGCATTTGTGGGTGTGGCCAAGCCAGACACCTCCTTTGCCGCTGGCATCGACAACGCCAGCCCCACCTTTGGCAATACGCAAAGCAATGTCGAAGTATACGTGATTACCGACTGGTTCTGCCCAGCTTGCCGGGCCATCGAATCTAAAATGGAAAAAATGTACCCAGCTATCATGAAAAAAGCCACGCTGATCTTCATAGATCGCGATATCCATCCGGCGACCATGAACTATGCCCCTTACAATATAGCCTTCATGATCCGTGAAAAAGGCAAATACTTTGCCATCCGCAAGGCTTTGCACAAGCTGGCCGAAAAGACCAAAACCCCCACCGATGCAGATATTCAGGCCGCCGTAGCGCCTCTTGGAGTCAAGTACCAATCCATACCTTTTGCTGAAGTCGAAAGCGGCATCAAATTCTTCGAAGGCGTGGCGCGCACCTTTAAAATAGACAGTACCCCAACCATCGTCGTATCCAACCGCAATCAACTCAATGCCCGCATGCTTGTCGGCGGCAAAGAAATCACAGAAGAGCGCGTGCTGGCTTTGATTAATGAACTTTCTAAGTAGTAGCCTTATAAATGAATCAACACTTCTTAGATACATTGTCAAAACAGCTCGAGGACCTGAAAAGCCAAGGGCTGTATAAAGGAGAAAGGGAGATCACTTCTCCTCAACAAGCGGTGATCCGCATAGCTGACGGAAGAGAGGTGATATGTTTGTGCGCCAACAACTACCTCGGGCT
>PLSG01000501.1 GCA_003164155.1 Parachlamydiaceae bacterium
ATCGCCCTAGGTAAATTAGATAAAAATTCCGCACGCTGAAGAGGGTGTCAATAAATGTGGATTCAGTCGATTTCGATGGGATTTTTGAGGATTTTCAAAATGAAGGCCTATCGATGATAGCCCCTGCGCCTATGTCGATGGGCCTTCATATTTGAAAAGATCAAAAAGACCGCGAAAGCGACCTGATTTCCAATTTATTGACACCCTCGAAGGCGTGCTATATGATGAATAAAACCGCAATGTTCTCCATGACAAGAATCGTGAGAGCTTTCATGCAGGCCAAATCCATCAATTTAACATTTACAACGTACTAGGTCAGCCCAACAATGATTCCCCTATTCATATACCCCACAGTTCCTCTGTGGGGTATATGAATAGTTACAAATATAGGCATCATATGCAGCTCCCCTCTTCATTTTCAATAATCGAACACCAGTTATATGCCAAGCAAGCGGCTATAGAGGCCGGAGCCGTGCTGCGCAAAATGTGGGGACATATTAAAAACATCCAGCACAAGGACGCCTACTTCGACCTGGTCACCGAAGCCGATCAAATGTCTGAAGAATGCATTCTCAATTTTCTGCACAAGCATTTTCCCGCACACAGCGTACTTTCTGAAGAGGCAGGCCTGCAAAGCGCGCGCGATGCAAAATTCACCTGGATCGTCGACCCGTTGGACGGCACCACCAACTATGCCCACCAGTATCCCATGGTGGCGGTCTCTATCGCCTTGGCCTTCGAAGGTACTCCCCTGGTAGGCGTGGTCTACAATCCCCTGCTTGAAGAGCTTTTTGAAGCCAGCCGAGGGGCAGGATGCCTTTTCAATGGAAAGATCGTCAAAGTCTCGACTATCGATGCCCTCTCTAACAGCTTGCTAGCTTCTGGCTTCCCTTACGACCGTAGAGAAAATCCCGATACGAATTACCGCGAGTTCTGCCACCTGACACATCTGTCTCAAGGTGTGCGCCGCGGCGGCGCGGCTTCCCTGGACTTAGCCTACGTAGCTGCCGGCCGGCTAGAAGGCTATTGGGAGCGCGGCCTAAAACCCTGGGATATGGCTGCTGGCATGGTTTTGGTGGAAGAAGCCGGCGGCAAAATCTCAGCCTACGATCAAAGCCCCGTAGACCTATTTTCTGGCAAAATCCTGGCTTCCAATGGGCGGTTGCATGCAGCGCTAAGCCAAGAAATCAGGTCGGTTCCTTCGAAAGGATCTAACCCGTTATTTTTATTTGGAGGTGGCGCGTGAAAGAAATCCGCAAAATTGTGGTGAAGGTGGGCACAAGCACTTTGACCCAAGGCACTAAAAAATTGTCCAGGCGCTATATGCTGGAGTTTGCACAGCAGCTGGCATATCTGCATGCAAAAGGCGACCAGGTGATCCTGGTCTCATCAGGAGCTATTGCCGCCGGTCGGGAGCTGCTCGGGCATCCCCATGTGGAGCGCGGGATGTCGGCCAAGCAAATGTTTGCAGCTGTCGGACAAGTACAGCTGATGCATATATGGAGAGAGCTGCTGGGCATATTCGACATCCCCATAGGACAAGTGCTGTTGACCAGAGCGGACTTTTCGCATAGGAAAAGCTACCTCAACGCCCGCGATACCCTGTTTTGCATGCTGCAACATGGCATCATGCCCATCATCAATGAAAACGATACTGTAGCCACCAAGGAAATTCGCGTAGGAGATAACGATAACTTAGCGGCCTTGGTGGCTAGCTTGGTGGGCGCAGACCGTTTGATCCTACTCACTGATCAAGAAGGCCTTTTTACGGCCGATCCTAGGCTCAATCCAGAGGCCCAGCTGATCCCTGTGGTGAAAAACATCGATGAAGGCATCTTTGCCCTGGCCAAAGGCTCTTCGACCACTTTAGGCACGGGGGGGATGACCACGAAAATTGAAGCTGCGCACATAGCCGCACAAAGCGGTATCCCCACGGTTGTGGCATCTTCAGCACGTCCTCACGTCTTAATAGATATTGCCCAAGGCCAGCAGATCGGCACAATTTTTCTGACGGACATCACCCCCCGCGAAAGCCGCAAGCGCTGGCTGCTGAGCGAAAAGCGGCAAGGGGAAATCCATGTCGATGACGGCGCTGCGGCTCAAATCAGCCATCATGGAGCCAGCCTCCTCCCCTGTGGCGTAATGCACACGGTACAGCCTTTCGGCCGAGGCGATATCGTGCATGTGATAGATCCACAGTCCAAATCCATCGCCGTGGGAATTACCCAGTACAGCGCGGCGGAAATCGACCAGCTGTTGGGCAGCCACTCCACGGGAATCGAAGATATTTTAGGATATACCTATGGCCATGAAGTGATCCACCGCACAAATATGACCCGTATAAAACCTTAAANNCCTTAAAAGGACTCTCATAAAATGGCTAAATTGATCACTTTAAAAAAGATGGCAGAGAGCGCCAAGCTGGCCTCGCGAACTATGGCCATGGCTAATACAGAGATGAAAAACCACGCTTTGGAGTTGCTGAGGCAAAATTTACAGAGCTCTCATCAGGCCATCTTAATAGCTAATAGCGAAGATATTGCCGAGGCCAAAGCGCAGGGCTTAAGCCCCAGCATGCTAGACAGACTTTCCCTACAAGGCAGACTTGAGGGAATCATCGCAGACATCGCCCAGGTAATACGTCTGCCAGACCCCATCGGCGAAGTGTGCGAGCGCCCAGGCTTGGTAGGAGAGCTCGATGTCATAAAATGCCGCACGCCACTGGGAGTCTTGGGAGTGATCTATGAGTCGCGCCCCAACGTGACCATCGATGTAAGCGCCCTGTCCTTGAAGTCGGGAAATTGCGCCATTTTGCGCGGAGGATCGGAGACGCTGCGCACCAACCAGGTGTTGGTAATGGCCATCCAAGACTCACTTAGAGCAGCGGGACTGCCCCCACAGGCCATCCAATTGGTGCAGACCAAAGACCGCGCGCAGGTGAGAAAACTGCTCAGACTGCACGCCTACATTGATCTGATCATTCCACGCGGCGGAGCTGCCTTGCATAGGTATTGCCGCGAAAACAGCACCATACCAGTGATTACCGGAGGCATCGGGATCTGCCACCTGTTCGCCGATGAGACAGCCAGCGTTGAGCCATCCATTGAAGTGATTGTCAATGCCAAAACCCAACGCCCAACGGTTTGCAATGCCTTAGATACATTACTCGTGCATAGAGGGATTGCCGCCAGCTTCATTCCCCAGGTGGTGGACGCTTTGCGCGCAAAAGGAGTGGTCTTCAAACTGGACAATGCAGCCTGGGAAATCATGCAAAAGCAGCATGCGGCAAATTGCCAGCTAGCTCAACCTGGCGATTGGAACCAAGAATGGCTTAGCCTTGTGTTGGGGGTTAAAGTCGTGGCAGATGTCGGCGAGGCCATAGCACATATCGCCGCGTTTAGCACAGCCCACAGTGACGGCATCTTGACCGAGACTGCCGCAAATGCCGCGCGCTTCGTCAAAGAGGTAGATTCGGCGGCCGTGTATGTCAATGCATCGACGCGCTTTACCGATGGCAGCCAGCTTGGGCTGGGCGCCGAGGTGGCGATCAGCACGCAAAAGCTGCATGCTAGAGGTCCCATGGGATTAAAAGAGCTGACTTCCTATAAGTGGGTGATCAGAGGAGATTATGCCATTAGGCCTTGAATTTAAATTTTAATTACGCTATAGAGTTAATTGAAGGCGCTCTATCCAGCTTAGCGTGCTTTTAGCTAAAGCTATGCGTTTTAAGACGTGCCAAGAATCGCAAGGCCCAAATTACCCTAGGAGCAAGTTATGTCTCATCAACATTGTCAATCTCATAAGCATCAACATTGTGGATGTTGTTGTTCAGAATCGCATTCACATGGCAGCTGCTGCCAAGGTGGAGCACACAGCCATTCAGAATGCTGTTCTGAAGATCAGCATCATCACGATGCATGTTGTGGACACAGCGCCCAACAGTCCTGCCAAACAAGCCAAAGTTGCCATAGCGACCTTAGCTGCAGCGAAAGCGAGCACGAAGAATGCGGTTTCTCTGAACAGCTACTTGAAATAGCCGACCATGCCTGGATGGAAACACTCAAAGAAAAAATCAGAGAACAAGTCATTGAATTAAATGGCAGCCGCCTCGACGAACTAGCTAAAATAGTTGCCGAATCAAACAATGCCCGTTGGAAAAACAAAATGGCCGGCCAGCAAGGTTGCGCCAATTTCAAACAAAAGCTGAAAGATTTTTTTGGCAAAGAAAAATAAGCTGAATCCACAACTTGCTTTTTTATAATGCTGTGCGCTGTCAATTCATGCTTGACAGCGTACAAGTGCAGCTTAGCATAAGCATTTTCAGTTATTGATTCTGTTTTATACATCTGTAAAATTTTCAGAATAGGAAGGATAGGATTGTGAATGAAATTACAGGATGGAAAAGATAAGGAACAGGAAGGGATAGGAAAGATAAGCGCAGAATAAAAGATGGAGAACCGGCCTAGTACATTGTTGAGATAGAGTTGCCTGCATGAAAGCTCCTAGGAGTCTTGTCACGCTAACGTTGCGATTTTATTCACCATTCAGCACGCCTTCAGCGTGCGGGAATTTTACTTAGTTTACCTAGGGCGTTGCCCTAGGCTTATATGAGAAAGGCCTTCAGCCTTTTAAGACAGGATGAAGTCTACTTGTATGCTTTTCGTATGTATAAAAGCTACAAAGTAAATCCTAAAAGGCTGAAAGCCTTTCTCATAATAGCCTAGGGCATCGCCCTAGGTAAACCGGATAATAGTTCCGCTCGCTGAAGGCGTGCTGTATGGTGAATAAAACCACGGCGTTAGCATGACAAAAGTCGAAAGCTTTCGCGCTGGCCAAATTCGTAAATTTATATTAACAGGGTACTAGCACACTGTAAAGGTAGAATTTGCTGATTTGGCCTGCCTGAAAGCTCCTGCGGTTGTGCGATCGCAAATGGGTCCATATCTCCTGATATTGACCCATTTGCGATCGCTCAACCCTGGGGCTTTGACGCGGCTAAATCAGCAAATTCTACCTTGACAGTGTACTAGCCTGTTTCTATCCAGCTTATCTTATTTCTCATCCTTTCCATCTTGTTCCTTTTCCCATCTTGTAATTTAATGCACAATCCTAGCTTGCCTATTCTCAGAATTCTCGATCTCTGGGAATTAATTCATTATCGACATTAAAATTACAGGTGAGATCAGCACAATTTTATTATTGACAATATATTAATCTCGCTATTATGATTTTTTTTGCACTTATGCCTATAAAAAATAAATCTTTAGCAAATAAGGATATTATGACCACGCCTCTGCATGCGACTTCTCCGCCAGTACCTTCCCAAAATAGCGTGCCTCCATCATCGCCTTTCAAAAAGGCACTCCTATTTACCTTAAAATGGCCTCCTCGCGTGTGCATAGCGGCAGTAGGCGGATACTATAGCTTAGGGGTGGCTTATGAATATGGAATCATGGCCGCCATCGATAAGCTGGCCATTCGCTTCCTCAAGCATTGGGTAGGATCTACGGGCATTGGAGCACTTATGCCCACGGCACAGTGGTATGCGGCTTGGGGCGTGCGCGGCATAGCGGCCCTTGGTGCCGGCAAACTGTATGATCTAGCTGAACGGATCGTTTTAGCGGCAGTAAAGGTGCTAAAACGGGTAAGTTCTGGATTCGGATTATAAAGGACCAAAGGGACACAAGGGACTAAAAGAACATAAGCAATGCCTCTTATGTCCATTTAGTCCCTTATGTCCCTTTGGTCCAAGGCGCACAGCGGACCTTTTCTGGTACTATTTCGCGACTTTGACCGATATCCCAAATTCTCCATGGCTTGTGCCCAATACTGGCATCCAGCCAAAGCGTAAAGTCAGCATTAAGAGATACTACTTTATCAACTTTTTCTGCTGGCCCTCTCAAGGTAGTGAGTCCGCCGTCATCTTCCCAAAGTTTTACACTTCCCCCTTGTGCTAATCCTCTGTGATTAAAAGTATAGGTGCAGATCAGCAAGGCTCTCGGAGAGAACGCGATAGCGCTGATATAGTTTAAGTTATCCAAATTCCTAAGGGCTACACCCTGCACAGTATCCCAAACGAAAACTTGCGATAAAGTGGCACTCACCGCGCAATGCGGGCTGCGCACGGCTATGTGGGAAATGGCCGCATTATGCCGCTCTAAAAAAACCCTCTGAATTCTGCCGCTAAGCAGCATATCCCGCACAACTAGCCTATTGTCATCTGATCCACACAATACGCTTGAGCCATCTAAGCCAGATACCATGGGTGATATATCTTTATCCAAGACAAAATTGCGAATGGGCGCCCCCCCTGCCTGGGCATCCCAAACTCGATAGCGGCCAAAGCCAAAGGCCGCGATCACAAAGCGCTGATTGAGCACCACAAGGGAACGCGCAGGGGGATCTCCTGGCGCTCCTACTCCGCTTAGCTCAATCTCGCTGCGCGAATTGGTTTCTACATTCCAGATTACCAGCTTGGGATAGACATAGCTGGCGATAATAGCGCGCTCATTTAATTTTGCAATTTCATAGACCGCTTGATCATCTTCCCCACCCACCGATTCGGGTGAATTGGGTAAAATCAGGCGGCGATGTGTGCCGGTTTGCATATTCCAGACCCGGATATGCTGGCGATTGTGCGGCCTATGCCCTCCTAAATAGCGCTCGTGATAAACGGCATAGCGATTTTGCAAAGCCGCAAAACTACCCATGTTCCCTATGGCATATCTTTCCAGGCCTTCTGCATAATCTTTAAAGGCATACTGGCTGGCAAAAAATGTCCGGTTGCCGATTCCTATGCTCAAAGTATTGCGATGGAGGGCATAAGCTGTGGGGAAAATGCGTTGACAATGCGCTTGCCATAAGGACTCTTGTTTGGAAATTGACTGAAATTGCTGAGAAACCTTTGATGCCTCGGCTAGCTCTGTGGCAGTCAGATACTGAAATGCTAGCTGCTTCATAGCGATTGGAAGGCTAGTGATATGCATTTTCAACGCCTGCTTAGGTATCTTAAGTTATTAACCCAAGTCGCTAGCAACTTGGGTTATCTATCGTTTATAAATTTCTCTGGGCGCAATTCAAAAGCATCTTTTGCATTCACCCCCATTCGGGGGTGAATTAAGAAGATATGAGTAATGCTAAGGGCATCGCCCTGGGCAAGCAAAATAGAGATTTCGCCGCCTGTAGGGCTGCAAGAGGGTACAGCAAGCCATAGCAATAGAGGATATGCCTGTTGGTTTTCGTTCACAGAGCCTTCTTGCAGCCCTACAGGCGGCGAAAATTTCACTATACTAACCCTCTAGGGCGATGCCCTGGGCTGTTGCAATGCCAGCCCTTCAGGCTGAGGAAAAGGGCTAATCTGTCTCCCGAAATGATACATCTCATATTTCAAACATGTCGTTTAGTTCATCAGATTTAAGCTGATCCTTCTCTTGCTAACAACTTGCGTTATTATGCCATGGAGAATGGTAATTTTTAACCTACCAAAAGCCTTGAGCAAAAGCAATGGCAATTTTAGATAGCACTCAACGATCGACCAATTCACTCCCAAATGAAGCAGTTGCAAAAGTCGTAAAGGGTGAAGACTACCAAGGGATTAATAAGAGTTATGGTGTTGGATTATTCATCATACAGTACACCTACAGCGTGCTGGATAGTGAATAGTCCAGGATTAAGGATTTTCGGGAAACAACATTCATTCAACTTCTATTTTATCTCATATTATTCAGCGCACTTCTATCGCTCACCTATTTTTTTTACTGATCCAGAAAACTACTATTATAAAATAGTTCTCTTGCGTTAAAATAATGTATATCTGAGATGGCACTTTATTTATCTGCAATTGCCAGTTACCAAGTCCCTGTTAACCCAGTCATTGTGCTCTCAGATTTTTATAAGTGAAAAAGAAGCGTAAACATTTAATTTGCTTACTAGTGACGCTATATTGCACTATCTTTTGATTTTGTGGATTTGCCCCGTCAAAATTTCGGCCAACCAAAATTTTGAGGGGACAGATCCATAAGGCCTACCTCTTAGATCAGATCCCTCTGGGGTTCCTCCCGGAATCTGACAGTTACGTTACAATTGGCATGGTTATTGCAACTAAGATAATCGAGTACATAGAACATATCTTAAAAAGGAGATCGCCATGTATAAAACTATTGTTTCCATAGGTCTTTTTACAGCGTGTACGTTGCTCTTTGTGCAGCCGGCGGCATCTGCCGGAGAAGAAATCCGCGCCGCCATTGACATTGGTTCTGGCACGACCAATATGAAAATCGCTAAGATCGACACAGATAATAACACCATCATCACCATGCTTTTCCAAAAAACTTTGCCCGTGGCTTATCAATCACATTTGGAAAAAAATGGTCTTTTTGACCAAGAGGTCATGCAAGCTGGACTCAAGGCGATGAAAATCCTCAAAGAAGATGCGGATAAATACCAGGTTAAAAAAATCGTGGCCGTGGCCACAGCTGCTTTTCGCAGTTCCAAGAACGCACAAGTATTGGTTGATGAGATAATGAAGCAGACCGGTATAGAAGTCAAAGTCATCAGTCAAGAGCAAGAGGGCATACTTGGCTTTAGAGCTGCCGTAGCCGACGCTTCAGTCCGGCCAGAGCAAGCCGTGGTGTGGGATATCGGAGGGGGCAGCTTCCAGTTGACTACACTAGATGACGCGGGCAACTATGTAGTGGAAAAAGGCACCGAAGCCTCTGTGCCCTTTAGAAATTACATCATACAAAAAATCGAAGGCAAAGATCCCAAGCAAGTCTCGACTCCCAATCCCATGAGCCGGGCGGATATGCTTAAAGCCATTGCCTATGCCGAAACAATTGCCGCCGGCACTAATGCGCTAATAAAACAAAAAATCTGCCAGTCGGAAACTTGCGTCTTATGTATTAAAGCTGTGGGCAATCTTTTTAACATTGGCATCCGCAGCCTAGTAAACGGAAAGCCACAGGTCACTAGATCTGAACTCAACGCTGCCGTGATGCAGTTGGCTGAAAAAGGGGACGCCGAAATTCCCGGAGGAGCGCATGCCGATGTGTACATCTCCAATGCCCTCTTGGTATTGGGCTTTATGAATGCCTTGAACATTCAGCAGGTGACCGTACTCGACATCAATAACACCGATGGAGTGCTCACTTTCCCCGATTACTGGAAATTGCCTGAGGAAGGGGTAGCTCAGCCCAAAGTCAAGACTGTAGAGGCCATTCCGGTGCTTGTCAATTGATCGGAAAAGACTTGTACACTGTATGGATTAAAATTGTGGGTGAAGGCATCCCATTCTTCACCCCACAATGAATGTCTCAATAGTATCTATTTTTCACTCACCCACCATAGCTGTTTATAGAGAAGAGAGCTTTTTTTCCCCTTCCTTAAATGCCCCATCTTATGATATAAACCTAAGCTTTCTACACCTTTTTTTATGGCATCGAGAGGGCGCTTTGCGAACTCTCCAGCTCTATGCCTTAGTGAAAGGTTGTGACGAGGTTGCTAATAGTTACCTTAAATCCAGCTAAACTATAGTCAAAATTATGAAAATCCCGCTTTCTTGGTTAAAGAAATATATCCCTATCAACCAGACGCCAGAGGCCATCGCGCATGTACTTACCATGGCGGGCTTGGAAGTAGAATCCATAGAAACGACCTCACTGCCTTTTCAAGGTATTGTGGTTGGGCAAGTATTGGAAACGCAAAAACATCCCAACGCCGACAAACTCTGTGTAGCGACAGTCAGCGATGGTAAAAATACCTTTCAAGTTGTATGTGGTGCTCCCAACTGCCGAGCTGGGCTAAAAACCGCCTTTGCGCCTGTGGGAGCAACCCTCACCGATGAAGCGGGCAAGGAATTTAAGATCAAAGCCACTAAATTGCGCGGCATAGATTCCTTTGGCATGCTATGTTCGGCCAAAGAGCTCAATTTAGGCACTTTGCATGCGGGCATCATGGAATTGGCCGAAGAAGCACAAGTAGGCACAAGCCTTATCGAGCTTTACAGCGACACCATTTTTGACATCTCCCTAACTCCCAACCTCAACCATTGCGCAAGTGTGGTGGGTGTTGCCCGGGAGTTATCCGCTCTCACCGAGATCCCGTTAACTTATCCCGTCGTCGAAGTAACTGAAGACCCTACTTTGCCCGTGCGCGCGTGCACCTCTGTGGATGTACAAGACCAAGCTCTTTGCCCCAGATATACTTGTCGAGTCATCACTGGCCTAAAAGTGGCTCCTTCTCCTGAATGGCTGGTTAAATGCCTCGAAGCCTGTGGGCTGCGCAGCATCAACAATGTAGTCGATGCCACTAATTATGTACTGATGGAGATGGGACAACCCCTGCATGCCTTTGACTTTGATCAACTTGAAGGGCACCAAATCGTGGTCAGAAGCGCCCGCGAAGGGGAAAAATTGACTACTCTTGATGGTAAAGAGCGCTTGCTGACTGGCGAAAACCTGGTCATCTGCGACAAAACCCAACCGGTTGCCCTAGCCGGTGTCATGGGGGGAGCGAAATCAGAGGTGGGAGAGGCCACGCTCAATGTTTTGCTGGAATCGGCTTACTTTCAGCCCAGCAGCATCAGAAGAACCAGTAAAAAACTGGGTTTACAAACCGATGCTTCAAGGCGCTTTGAACGCGGCGCCGACCCCAATAACACCATACCAGCACTCGAGCGGGCCACACAGCTCATTCTACAGCTAGCCGGAGGCAAAGTAGCCGCCGGAATCATCGATATAAAAGAGCATGTCTTTAGCGAAAAAGTGATCACCTGCCGCCTGAGCCGGATCAATCGCGTCTTGGGCATCAAACTCAGTTTAAACGAAGTGGAAAACGTCTTCAAACGCCTCAATTTCGCCTATGGTTCCGACGGGCAAGAATTGCTGCGCATTCAGGTTCCCACTTATCGCTCTGATGTGCATGACGAAATCGATCTAATCGAAGAGGTGGCGCGCATATACGGCTACGATAACATCCGCACATCTTCTGTGCTCGCGTTAACTTCCACCATCCCGCATGCCCCTATCTATCTTTTTGAAAAGGAAGTGCGCTCCCGTCTCATAGCCGAAGGCTTGCAAGAATTTCTCACATGCGATTTGATTGGACCTACCATCCTCGATATTGTCAGCGACACTTCCATGCCACAAGAAGCTATCGTAAAAGTCCTCAATCCTTCCTCAGTCGAGCAATCTGTGCTGCGCTTTACCTTGCTGCACGGAATGCTGCAAGTGGTCAAGCACAACCATGCACACCAAACGCACAACATCGCTGGTTTCGAAGTTGGGCGGATCCACATCAAAGCTGGCGACGACTATAAAGAACAATCCGTGGCAGGCATTGTGCTAACTGGCAAGACCCGTCCTCATCACTGGGATAGCAAGCCTGGCGAAGTAGACTTCTATGATTTAAAGGGTATGTGCGAAAATATTTTTTCGGAACTAGGTGTAGCGCACATGCAGTTTGTGGCAAGCGATCTGGGCACTTTCCACTCTGGCAGGCAAGCTTCTATCCGCGTCAATGACATAGTGGTGGGCTCTTTAGGTGAGGTTCATCCGGCTATCTTGCGTCGCTTGGATCTTCCTCAGCGCATCTTGTATGCCGAATTCAACCTGCACGACCTGCATGCCGTGCAAGTCAAAGTCAAAAAAGTTAACGACCTGCCACGCTATCCGGCGTCAGAGCGCGACTGGACATTAACGGTCTCAGAGGAAATCTCGCATAGCGCAATATTAGATGTGCTGCGCTCGGTTGCCTCGCCGCTCGTCACCGACATAATGCTAGTCGACCTTTATAAGAGCGAGAAGCTCGGACACACTAAAAAGAATGTCACGTACCGTTTTGTCTATAGAGACCTGCTCTCAACTCTTTCACAAGAAACAGTGGATACAGAGCAAGCGCGTCTGATGAAAGAGGCGGCACAAAAGTTACATATATAAATGCAAATGGAAACGAACTCTAAAAACTGTTAGGTGTTACAATGAAATATTTTTTCTATGCTTCCCTGGTCCCCATGGCTTTGTCTTTGACAGGGTGTGCTCCGAACTATCAAGATTTTGGCGTGATGGAGGGCTATGAGGGGGTAGATGGTGTGATTGTACAAGAAACCTACGTCCACAAGTACGGCGTAGCTGTACCGCAAGCCCAGTGGACCACTGCCGGCCAGCATGGACAAGTCATCTCACAGCTGGGCAACGGGGTTACTGCCACTAAGAACTATGCCGGCGGAGTACTCGATGGCACTGCCACATATACTTTTCCAAACAGCCAACTCATCGAAAAAGTGGAAACGTACATACAGGGTGTCCTAGTAAAGGATGTGGTCAACTACTCAAGCGGCGCTACCAAGCGCGAATCGCAATACCTCACGCCAACTACTGTCACCGTCACGTCTTGGGCGGAAAATGGATCTCCCTTGAGCGTCGAAAATTTTGAAGGCAGCTTGCTCTCTAAAGGTGATTACTATAACAGCGCGCATCAATTGGAGTCCTCAGTCCTGGATGGCTCGGGTATCCGCCTCATCCGCGATGGGTATGGCCAATTAGAAGCCAAAGACACCATCCAAGAAGGGAAGCTTAGCTCCCGTCTAACGCTTCATCCCAAAGGCACTCCAAATGAGATCATCCCCTACAAAAACGGCGTGGTGGATGGCGAAAAACGCACTTTCTTGCCTGAAGGCGAACCTAACACCATCGAACAATGGGTAAACGGAGAGCAACAAGGCCTCACTAGATTATACAAAAACGGTGAGCGCTGGGCGGAAATTCCCTATGTGCACGGGGTCAAAGAGGGCGTAGAAGTGCGCTTTGGCGACGATGGAACCACTGTAGTCCAAGAGATTACGTGGGTCAACAATCAACGCCATGGCACTACCAAGACTTATGTGGCAAAAGTAGTCACCACCGAATGGTATTGGAGAGGTGAAAAAGTCGACAGGCCAGCTTTTAACAAAAATGGCGATCCTGCCGTACAGAGAGTGACGCAGATGCAGACGGATAAGGACTGAGAGAATGGATAGCAAGCCATGTCCTATTGCTATATCACATTAATGGCTACGACTTGCTACCCCTTCTGGCAGCCCTACAGGCT
>PLSG01000438.1 GCA_003164155.1 Parachlamydiaceae bacterium
CGAAAAGGTGAACAAGGCCGTTTCTTCGTGTTTAATATTTTAACATTCGATTCGGCAGAGAATGGGCGCTGCCTTTTTGTATGCCGTAAAAATCTTAATAATTTTTTTATGTTTGGAAGGGGTTTGAATTTAATGTAGAATGTATTACAATTAGGATAAAGATCGTGTTGAATTTAAAAAGGAGGGTAGCTATATGAGTGAACAGATTAGAGCTAGTGAAAGTGACTATGTGCAAAAAGCCCGATTGAAAATGGAAAGTCAGTTAAAAAAGAATGATCAGAAAATTACTCCTCAAGCTCTGAAAGCCAGCGCAGAAGGCATCAGAAGGCATATACAAGAGCATGCGGAGGAACGCAAAACTCTAAAAGACAAAAGTGTCGTGGCGCTGTTTGATGGCAACGCACATTCCGCAGGAGTGCATAGCATTTTCGTGCGGAACTTGCAGCAAAAGCTGGCCCACTAGTACGTTGTTAAGGTAGAATNNATTCTACCTTAACAACGTACTAGCTTGGTGAGGTTGAGGTTAGGATATAGCTAAAAAGGATTGGGGATATCGATGAAGGTATGCCTGATCCTAAAGTATTGCGACAGGTGTTCCCCAATGGCTTGAGGTGCGATGCGTTCTGTGGCCGAATGTCCCATGGCGTAGAAGTTGATCTTTTCCTCATGTGCCGTATGCCAGATGGGTTCATCGAAGCTGCCCGTGACGTAGCAGTCTAGCTGGTGTGCCACTGCCTCACGTATGCTTCCATGGGCTCCCCCTGAGATAATCCCGACACTTGTGATCTGTTCTGGTCCGCCCCAAGCGCAGTAGGCGGGGTGCAGATAATATAGTTCTAACTGCTCCTTGAATTTTTGGCGAGACATGGGGGGCAATACTCCCTTGACTCCGATGTGCGTGCCCTGATATAGCCCGAAGGGCTCAAGCTCTTGCAAATTCAAAGCGCGCGCAGCTTTCCAGTTGTTGCCATATTCCCGATGGGCATCTAAGGGGAGGTGGTAGGACAGAAGGGAGATGCCATTGTCGAGCAAAAGTTTAATCTTTTGCCGTTTTACGCCGGTAATTTCATATTTATCTTTATTCCAAAAAATTCCGTGGTGGACAAGCAATGCGTCGACTTTGTTTTCCACAGCCTTTTCGATTGTGGCCAAGCTGGCAGTTACTGCGGTGGCCAAGTGGGCGATAGAACGGCTGCCCTCGACCTGGATGCCATTGGGACAGTAGTCTGCAATAGTGTCTGGCAGGATTTGAGCCAGGTATTGGGCAAGTGTTGGCAAGTCTAGGAGAATTTCATTTTTCAAGGCGCCCTCCAAATAATGGTGTATGCTTTTTATCCTTTCGCATTATACACAATTTATTTATGCTTTGTCTATGCTCAACTGGAGGGATTTGACTTGTAACGTTCAAGGTAACTTTTCAAACTTAAAGCTTGCGGACCCTTCCCAAAGCTTAGTAAATGAGTAGAGGTGGCGATTAAATATATGTCGGATAATAATCTTCAATCCAATGCAAAGCGCGCAGCAGCTAGAGCTGCGGCAGATATGGTTCAAAATGACATGCTCGTGGGGCTGGGTACTGGCTCTACAGCGACATTTTTTATAGACCGGCTGATTGAGCGCTGTCATGCGGGATTGCATATCACTGCCGTAGCAACTTCGTCGGCATCCAGGCAGTTGGCGCTGGCTGGGGGTATAGCTGTGGTCGATTTAAATGATGTTCCAGAGCTCGATCTGACAGTGGATGGCGCAGACGAAATTGATGGGCAAAAGCGCATGGNNTTGTGGCCAATGCCAGCCGCGACATGTTGGTGATTGTGGATGAAAGCAAACTGGTCGAGCGATTGGGCCATATGCCGCTGCCCGTGGAAATCACCCCTTTTGCCTGGAAAATGACCTTGCGCAAACTCGCAAATAAAGGATTTTCAGGGGTTTTGCGTCCATCTAAAATAGGTCCTGGACCTTATCTTACCGATAATGGGAACTACATCGCAGATATCCATTTTGCGCAAGCTTTGACTCAACCAGAAGAGCTCGACTTGGCCATTCGCAGCATTCCTGGGGTGATCGAGACTGGTTTTTTCTTCAATTTGGCTAAACGCGTAGTTGTCGGATTTTTCGATGGAAGAGTCGAGCTGTGTTAAATGGCCGAAGTAATGACGCAAGGTGCGTCATTACCCTCTCTCTTTACTTGTACAGAATTATGCTATTTAGTGACACAAACGCATAAACCGGAATCGTATAGATCCTCAGGCCTTGTTTTTGGCGCATCATGTGAACCAACAGAAGCGCGAGTGCCTGTAGTTGGTCTAGAAGCATCTAGGAGGCGTGTAAGCGGCGATATGTAGTATAGGCTAGATGGATAATATTCGCTTCCATAAGGTCCATATATATTCGAGACAGACTCGTAATCATATGTGTTTTTGCTGAGCTTACCCCTATAATTACCCTCGAGATCATATAGTTTTGGCGTATTAAAGGCATATGGATTTGTTACAGAGTTAGAGCTATAAGGATTGGTATCTAGTTGACTTTGTCCATATGGTTTAAAAACAGACTCATGCATATAAGCAGGAGCTAACCTGCCCAGACTATTTAACTTTTGATTTGCACAAATATCTAGGCAGCTAGGGGGATAAGCTTCTGCGGGTGAAAGGAACGCAGTGGCTGCAATGGCAATGATTTTAAATACGCTTAGTAAACTAGGACACTGTCTGCGATGTATTCTAAAGCGTGATTTTGTGGGAGTACCTTCCCTAATTGAGACAACCTGGTTTGTTTGATGTGAATTTGTAATTGCAATGCTGCTCATTTAGCTTCCTTTTTTTTATGCTTTAATAGGCGAGTGTTAGTATAAGTAAAACGGTGTTAGGATTCAAGAGCACTGATTTTTTTAGTTTTTTAGCAGTTTAAATGTAACGAGACGCATGGCCGGGCCTTACTCACCTTCCCGGTCGAAGTGTCGGAACATAGTTTAATTTATATTTTTAATTTCGAGGGTGACGAAAAAAAAATATTACCTTAGAGTAGGGGGAACTGGCCAGACCCCTCCCGGAGGAGCCGGTGGGATCTGACCAGTTGCGAATGGGGATAAGTGCTATGTTGCTAAAAAAATATTCATAACCATTGAGTCTACATGTTTACAGAGCTTATTCAGCTGACCTTTGATAAGATTATGCAGACGCGCTCTTATACCGTAGTTATACTGGGCGCTAAAGATAAGCGGTTTGCCATCTATACGGATCCAAGCATCGGGCGCACTTTGCAGTTGTATCTCACTGGCGGAGAGAAGCAACGACCCTTGACGCATGATCTGATGGATATGATATTTCGTGGAATGAATATCCGCATTAATCAAGTCGTCATCAACGACATCCAAGATGCCGTATATTTTGCGCGCTTGTTTTTAGAGCAGGATGTGGCTGGAATTAGGCACATCTTAGAGATAGATGCTCGCCCAAGTGACTGCATTACGATGGCTTTGATGTGCAATGCACCGCTTTATTGTACAAAAGAAGTACTCGAGAAGACCATCGCCGTCGAAGATTAAGTCATAATGAGTAGTTATCTCTTATGTAAATTTTTCACAGGATGGAGAGGATAAAAAAGATGGGGCAGATGGGGAGAGGCCCTAAGCTCCGGAGGACCGAAGCAGTCATGCTTTTACCCACATCTTTAGTATGGGTGTGTCCTAGTACTCTGTTAAGATAGGATTTCTGATTTGATTAGTTAAGCGATTTTATTCACCATATAGTACGCCTTCAGCGTACAGGATTTTACTTAGTTTACCAAGGGCGCTGCCCTAGGCTTATGTGAGAAAGGGCTTCAGCCTTTTAGGGCAGTATGATGTCTACTTGTATGCTCACATCGTATGCATAAAAGCTACAAATCACGTCCTAAAAGGCTGAAGGCCTTTCATATAATAGCCTAGGGCATCGCCCTAGGTAAACCAGATAGTAATTCGCACGCTGAAGGCGTGCTGTATGGTGAATAAAACCACGACGTTAGCATGAGAAAAGCCGGGAAAGCTTTCGCGCAGGCCAGATAGGCAATTTAATCGACATGGTATACTAGTACACTGTCAAGATAGAATTGATGTGTTTGGCCTGCGNNCGGCTAAACACATCAATTCTACCTTAACAACGTACTAGTTTCTTGTGTAGTAAAAGCAGGTAGCTTGCCCCCAGCTGAACTCTTCTTTTTCCTGCTTTAATAAGCTAAATTCAGTGGACTTCAGCGGCTTGGAAAGCACGAGTATGCGCGATCCCGACTTTACTGATTCCAGCTTAGTTTCTAGGGGAGCCATCAGATCTTCTTGGAAGCAGGTGGAATTCATAAAGAGCACATCGACATTGCTGATATCGACATCGAGCAAGTCGGCATTGTAAAAGGCCAGCTTGCGATCGCCCAACTCTGCGGCGAGGGCAGGGTGAAATTCCTTTTCGAAGCGCTTTTGCACGGCGATGGCGGCATCGTAGAGGGTCTCGACGAGTTCTACTCCGGCCGTCTTGGAGAATTGAAAGAGCAAATAGGCCATGAATACGGCTTTGCCTGTGCCAGAGCCTAAGTCGCAAAAAGTCTCACCTGGCTGAGGGTGCATCTCATTCAAGATCTTATAGAAGGCATCAAAGGTCACTTCGCCATAGACGAAGGATTTGCTGGTTAATCCCTTAGCTTCGCGTCCTTGCAGCGAAAGTGTCGATCCGCTGACGTCGGCGTATAAATGATTGAATATTTCTTTTGCTTTAGCTGGATCCATAGCAGATTTTTCTCCCCACCATATATAAGTAAATGATTCGGACTTTAAAACTCATTGTAATACATGAGGAAATATTGTGAAAGCAAAATTGCGATTAAACTCTATCAGTACTTGATGTTAAAGTTGTTGCGCGCCAGTAAGATGATACTGTCCACGGCTTCTTGTGCGTCTTCGCCGTCGGCGGCGACAGCTATTTTGGCGCCTTTGCTGGCGGCTAGCATTAAGATACCCAGCAAGGACTTGGCGTTTACCTCGCTTTTTTGATAGCATAGGCGCACCTGCGATTTAAACCCTGCCGCACATTTTACAAGCTCTGTGCATGGGCGCGTATGCAAACCGCGGTCGTTTTTTACCACGAATATGCCGCTAGCAGCCCCTTTGATCACAGCACTTTTCATCGCATTTTTCATCATTTCATCCTTATTTGCACATCGCGCAGCCATGTAAGCAGATAATGCTATTTTTTATTTTAGCGCAAACCTTTTTTTGAGATAGCACGAAAAATCCCTGCTTCATACAATGGGGACTCCTCAAGGAGAAAAAAATATGCTTAAAGAACGCGCAGTTGTGGATCCAATAGATTGTTGGAATGTCGAAATGTTATATCCAAATGCTGAAGAATGGGAACGGGCTTTTAATAATGCCTTCGGATCTACTTCAGGAACTAGGTGGCCAGCTCTAGCGGCGTACAAAGGAAGGCTGGGGGAGAGTGCCGAACTTCTCAAGGCCGCTTTGGACCAATTGATGGCCATTGACCGGCAGTTATCGAAACTCTATACCTATGCCCACTTGAGACACGACGAAGATATTGTCAACGATGTCTTTAAAAGCGCGCATGCCTCCATCACCAATATCTTGCACGAATTTAGCCAAGAGGCGGCTTGGTTTGATCCAGAGCTGCTCTCTCTTTCCGATCAGCGCATTGCACAATACCTTGAAGATCCTGTTTTAGCCGATTACCGCTTTCATATTGAAAAGATAGTGCGCTTAAAAAAACACACGTTGACGCCTGATAAAGAAGAGCTTATGGCGCTGGCTGGTCCGGCTTTGCAATCTGCACACAAAGCTTTCAGCTCAATGAACGATGCCGATTTTGTATTTGGCAGTGTTTTGAACGGCGCGGGAGAAGAAAAGTCCCTGACACATGGCTTGTACAGCCTATACATGCGCGATCAAGATCGTGTGCTGCGCAAAAATGCCTTTACGGCCTATCATCAGAAGTATATCGATTTTGAAAATACCATGTGCGAGCTAATCACCGGTCTGGTTCAAAAGCATCGCTTTAACGCTAGGGGACGCAATTATCAAACCTGCCTGGATGCGGCCTTATTTGCGCATAACATCGATGGCTCAGTGTATCACGCGCTCATCGAGGCGGTGCACGCCGGCATCTCTTCTTTGCACAGTTATGCCGCCTTGCGCAAGAAAGTGCTGGGGGTGGAAACTTTGCATCTTTACGACATGTATGTGCCGTTGATCAAGCAGATGGAAGTCAACATACCCTACAAAGAAGCCGAGGAGTTGATCATCGCCTCTGTGGCGCCTTTGGGTGAAAGCTATAGAAATGCCTTGCAAAAAGGTTTGCAAGAGCAACGCTGGGTGGATCGCTATGAAAATAAAAATAAGCGTTCGGGAGCCTATTCCAGCGGCTGCTTTGATAGCTGCCCCTATATCTTGATGAATTATAAAGGGCTGCTGAAAGATGCTTTCACTTTGGCGCATGAGGCGGGGCACAGCATGCATAGCTTGCTTACTCGTTCCCATCAGCCGTATCAATATGCGGACTACTCGATATTTGTAGCCGAAGTGGCTTCCACCTTCAACGAAGAACTGCTGATGCAGCTTTTGTTGGAGCGGGCTAAAACCAAAGAAGAGAAAATCTATCTGATCAACCAAAAAGTCGAAGATATCCGCACGACGCTATTTCGCCAGACGATGTTTGCGGAATTCGAACTGCGCCTGCACGCTTTAGTGGAGAAAGGCACGCCGCTTACCCCCCGTTTGCTCAAGGAGGAATACCGCCAGCTCAATGCCTTTTATTTCGGCAGCGAGGTGTGCATAGACCACGAAGCCGAGATCGAATGGGCGCGCATCCCGCATTTCTACTACAATTTTTATGTGTATCAGTATGCCACGGGGATCAGTGCTTCTTTGGCTTTGGCCGAACGTGTACGCCAAGGAGGCGATGCCGAGCGTGAAGCTTACCTTTCTTTTTTAAAGGGGGGGTCGACCAAGTATCCTATCGAAATGCTCAAGATGGCTGGTGTGGACATGCGTTCGCCTGAACCTGTAAAAAAAGCTATAGCGCAGTTTGCTCAACTGGTGGGGGAATTGGAGCGATTATTAGATTTTTAGCAGTTGAGCTTTTTTACTGCTAAATTTGCTATTGCGCAAAATTGCTCATCCGCGTATATTCATCGTAACGGTATTAAACATCCACAACCAAACATAAGGAGATGATACTTATGCCACAAACACAGCAAATGACTCAACCTAAGCAAGGCGGTCAAGCTAAAATTACAGTTAAGTTCACCCCGTTGGGGAATCGCGTCCTCGTGCGTCGCCTAGAAGCCAAAGAAAATCTAAAAGGCGGAATCATCCTTCCTGAGACAGCCAAGAAAAAACAAGAGACAGCAGAAGTCATCGCCATCGGCGCCGGCAAAAAAGACAAGGCCGGGAATTTGATCCCCATGCCCGTAAAGATCGGACAAATCATCCTTAAGGAAAAATATTC
>PLSG01000360.1 GCA_003164155.1 Parachlamydiaceae bacterium
TTTCGATCAATGAGTAGTTATCTCTCACGTAAATTTTTTACAGGATGGAAAGGATAAAAAAGATAGGAAGGATGGAGAAAGGATAGGAAAAATGATGCCGAAATTTTGATCCAAAAGAAAAGTTTGAAACGGAAGAGAATTTACTTATGACTAGCCATCAGTTCAACCAACTTATCCGCACTGTGGTCGACAAAAAATCTATACCGCCTGATTGAAAGAGATCGAGGGCTGTAGTTGAGAAGCCCCTAGCCGCTCCTCATGCTTTTACCCACAGCTTACCCCTCCGGGGCTATGCTGTGGGCTTCACCCATACCGCTCCTCCGGAGCTTAGGGTATAGGGAACGCGAACCTACCCTCAGACCTGCTGATGGCTATGTTCGTCTTTTGGGTCAAAATTTCAGCAACTGCGACCGTTTCTCTTATCCTCTCGCCATCCTTTCCATCTTTTTTATCTTTCCCATCCTGTGAAAAATTTACGCTAGAGATAACTACTCATTGATCGAAAGTTTATTCAGTGATGGTAAACATGGTCAAAACCACCAGTCAGACCTCAATGTCCAATGCAAGGGGCAATTCGTGGTGCGTAGATTGTCAAGAAAAAGTAGATCCTAACGCGCATAGGTGCCGATGAGTTCAGCTTTCGAAAGGATGTGCCCCTCCATGGCTGCTTCCAATTGAGCTTTGCGGCTGCCTTTGGGCAAATCTAACATCTGGTCTAAGGCATATAGCTTGAAGTGATAATGGTGTAGGGCGCCCTTAGGAGGGCGTGGACCGCCGTATTTCTGCGTGCCGAATCCATTTGTGCCTTGGGTAGGCAGATGAAATCCCTCCTCCCAGATCAGTTTTTCAGAAGAGACATTCCACATAATCCAATGATCAAAAACTCCCCCAGGCGCATCCGGGTCATCCACTACCACGGCTAGACTTTTTGCGCCTTGTGGAACTCCCATAAATTGCAGTGAAGGCGATATGTTTTCACCGTCTCCGGTGAATTTTTTGGGAATGGGTTGATTAGCTTCAAAACTCATGCTGGTTACTTTCATCTATCCACCATATGTTGATTTTAAAAGTTTGTACTGGACGGTTCTTTATCATCCTATGGCGTACATTGAATTTATGCAATGTCCTTCATCATTCCATCTTGACAAGGCCCAAAAAGAGAGTTAGATTGTGGCCAATAATTTAACAGGACTTTGACCATGACTCCAGCATCTCCAAGTAAAGTGGGTGTAAAATCTTGTATTTTCACTGATCACGCGCGAGAGCGCACTCTAAATACTGAAATTTTTTACCCTGTGGAAGAGGATGCACCGAGTCAACTAGTTGAAAATGTGTGGAAACGGGCTCCAGAAGCTCGGAATGCCCCTATCGTGGCACAACCAGCTACTTTGCCATTGCTTGTCATGTCGCATGGCGACGGAGGCAGCAAATTGGACAGCACGTGGTTACTAGAAAGGCTGGCCTCCCAACGCTTCATTGCCGTAGCCATCGAACACTATGGCAACACATGGGATAACCATCTACCCAAGGAATCTCTGATCCGTTGGGATCGCCCAAGAGATGTTTCCTTTATCATCAGTGCTATGTTAACCGATCCTTTCTTTGGCAAAAAAATAGATGCGCAGCGCATAGGGTTTATGGGGTTTTCTCTGGGAGGATTGACCGGAATTTGGCTGGCCGGCGGTGTAGCCAACCTCTACAAAAAACCGCTGCAAATCAGCTCTCCATCGGTGGAGCTTCATCCGCGCAGCAACCAAGCTATTATTGAAGAGATCGACTTCTCACCCGCTAAAAATACTTTCTATGACAGCCGAATCAAAGCCGCATTTTTAATGGCTCCCGGATATGGGAGCTCCTTTGATAAAACCGGCCTGGAAAACATTAAGATCCCTGTATATGTTATTACCGGAGAGGGGGATGAAGTTGTCGGTGCAGTTTCAAATGCGGTGCATTACGCCCAAAATATCACCGCAGCGGCACTGAAAATACTCCCTGGAAAAGTCGGGCATTATGTTTTTCTCAATCTTCCGACAGAAATGGGCAAGAAATTCATCAACCGCAGGTACTCCCAAGATGATCCCAGCGTGGATCGTGCAGCGCAACATGCCGTCATCGGCCAAGCCGCGCTTCAATTTTTCAAAAACCATCTATAAGTGCTTCCTTAGGTTTTAGTTAGAGCTGGGTCTATTGGAAGCAATCAAACCCAAGCGCCTGAAAATCCATACAATCCTCTCGGTAAGGCTGGTCAATAGCAGCACTGAGGACTTGGTGGTGATCGAGATGGAGGGAACTTGGCTCAAATAGCTGTCGCGCATCTCCTCGAGGAAAGCTTTGCGGTCATGGGTTATTTCGATAAGCACTTCTATATCCATGGGGTCATGCGACTCTAAGGCGGTAATAGCCGTCATTAAAATGACATCAATGCTCTCTATCATGGTTACAATGATTTTGTGCATGACTATAGGGTCGCAGTGATAGATGATAAAGGTTAATTGGTGGATGCTTTCTTCTAAAGATACTATGTTGTTGTGCTGATCTAATAAACTCAAAAACTTATCTGATGTTTCGTCCACTAAGTTCTGCATGGAAAGCTCATGCTGGAAGCTTTCGATCTCTTGTGTCAGCTTGACGAAGATCACATGCTTTTCATTGATCATCAGATCAGGTACATGTATGTGTTGGATCTTCTGCATGCGGCAGATCTCCATATAAGCTGTGATCATATCCAGCAGACGGCAACTTTCTTTTTCTAGAAGATCTAAAGCAATATGCGGATCGCTGATAGCTTCCTTGTAGATGTATTTGGGTTTGGAGGGATCTTCTTTTTTTTTCCGGGGAGAATAGCGCATGAGAAAGGCATTAATNNAATGGTGGGAATAGTCAAGAGCGTGCAACCAAAGTAGAAGATTACCACTAGCCACATTAGCTGAATCTGGATGTTGCCAGAAATCCAGTTTAATAGCCCTATCATTAAAGGCACGTGAAACTCTGATTCCAGGGCAAAAAGCACAATGAACACTGTCGCTCCCACCATGGCATTAAACAAGCGATAAAAATTGAGTTTTATCGATTCATTGCGCAAAGGACTGGGTTGCAGCGCAATCACCAGCGAGTACAAAGCTGAGCCAATAGCGCTGCCATACACTAAAAATAGGCTTTTTTCAATGTCAATGATGCCGGCCGCGGCAAAACCAAATACGAGAAATATAGTGGATAATTGTAAAATTACCGATAGTAAAATACCCAGCACAAATAACAGGGTGTAAACGGGAAAGGCCTCTTGCTTTTTGAGTAAACTCGTCAATATATCAAATTCACCGAAGGCTGGCACCACTCCGATCATGAGATTTAATCCTAAGTACAGCATCCCAAAACCCAAGAGGAGGTCGCGTATCAGGATCCATTTGCCTCTCATTTTAAACATAGAGGCGAGTCCGGCTATGCCCAAGAGAATGAAGGCCAGCCCCTTGCTGCTGAAGATCAGATTGAAGATCACCAAGCTTGTGCCGGCGTTAGCCCATGAGGAAAGCAACATTCCCATCCTCAGAGCCACGGCTTCGCTGGCGATCAGGCCGGCAGCGAGAAAAATCACGGCATTGGTGCTTTGAATCAGTAAGCCGAGTATCAATCCCCAAAAGGAAGCGTAGGAGGCTTTGGACGTACATTTTTCGATGATTTTATTTAAATAGCTGCCGCATAGAAGCTGAATTTGCAGGCCAATCAGACGGCTGCCTACCAACATCAATCCCAAACACCCCAGAACATTCCAAACAAGAACAAACATTTTTTGCTAACTCGCCCTTTTAAATAAATCGCGTGGAAAGCGCCCATGCGCTTATAAGCAATTTTACTACTTGTAACGTAGGGGATTTGTATATTTGTGGCAAGCGCGGAATGACACAGCACACCTTCAGTTTGTGTTCACCT
Source organism: Parachlamydiaceae bacterium (assembly GCA_003164155.1). Taxonomy (GTDB): domain Bacteria; phylum Chlamydiota; class Chlamydiia; order Chlamydiales; family Parachlamydiaceae; genus BOG-1457. The sequence goes on from PLSG01000360.1 coordinate 3,928, forward strand.
GTTCGGTCAGCCTATTTAGGAAAAATAAAAGCCAAGAACGAGGATACGCATCTCGCCATTAACTATTCTCTAGCTCATTGGCTTCATCAAAAATCTGTTTGAGGTTTGCCTGATCTTTCGCCATCTGTTGGCAAATGGTTTGGGCAATGCCCTGCAACATGGCATTATACAGCTGCGGGCTAGCCGCCTTTACTGCCGCCATATTGGGAAAACCGCCTCCTCCTCCCCCGCCTCCACTTGTCCCTGTGTCGGCAGCAGACGCAGCGGTAGGTGCGACAGCCGCTGGCTGAGCAGCCGCAGCTGGTTGAACGCTAGGGTCTGCACTAGTAGCTGGTGCAGCTATAGAATCATTTGAAGTGGTCATAAAAAACCTCATTAAAAATGCATCAATTGTCTATGAACTAATAGTAACACATTATTTAATTAGAATGCAAATGCGAGTTTTGAATGGATTTTTTTGATTTATATGTGCTCTGGCTGATTTAAGAGATCTATTTGCAATCGTCCAAAGCTTATTGAGCTTGAGTAAGTGCTTTTTTTTGAGGTAGAATCTGCAAAAGAGCCTCTTGGAGCTCTTGAAAAGAGCTGTAGGGCGCATCGACATGTAGTATGTATAACCGCATCTGATGTTTGAGGCAGGCTAAGNNTTTCCGTGCCCGATTAACACCGTGGCACCTGTATGGTCTAATTTTTTGAAATTAGTCTCCCCTCCTTCCAGCAAGTCGGTATGCCAGGCGATGATGGCTTTAATATCCCGATCGCGAGCTTCGCGCTCTTTATGCGCATCGAGTTCAAAGACGCGCACATCGAGAAAGATGGGCATGCCCAGCGTAGAGCTACCCAAATGCACTCTTTTATGGATATTAAAAGGCAATGGCGTGCTATACGCAGTGGGATTAATTGCCGGGAGATTGAGCAAACTGTAAGCATAGTGAGGAAATTCCAGAGATAGAGCCTCAATCTTTCTTTGCAAGCGCTGTAAGTGGCGGCAAATGAAGTTGGCTTCTTCTTGATAGGAGGGGGGGGTTACTCCGATTTTTTGCATTTGGGCAGAGCGCAGGGCATAGGCATGGGAAAGAGAGCGGATATCTTCGACCATCAAGCGCGATAATGTGCTGATGTGCGGCTGCGCCAAGATCCAGGGATGTTCGAGTATATCGCTGAAAAACTGTTTAGCCCTAGGATCCGATTTGGAAAGGGGCAGAAGATCTAGGGGGTTTACATTTGTCGAGCTTGTTGAGCCAACTTCCCCTTGGGCAATTTCAGAGAGAGGCGCAGGCAGAGACGGACGATAGGCGTCTTCTTTGGATTGCGCGGATGGACTCTCACTGCTGCAGCCCACTATGCAAAAAAAAGGCAGTAGAGCGAGAAAGGAGAGTATGGAGGAAATAGTGTGCCGCATATGCCTCAGCTGGGTATGAAGATCGCCGCTCAAAAGGCGCTAAAGTCGAGCATAGGTCATAAAGCATAATTGAGCAATCTTTTGTTTCTTTAAGAGCTTGGTCTGCTTTTGAAGCCATTGCCTCGGGGGGGATCTGAGCAGTTACGCCGGCTGCCTGGCAACTTGCGTTAATAGTCTGAATTTAATATAATTGTGCTAGTTCTTCGAAAAACATGCTAAAGCGGATAAAATATGTTCAAAGAAATACCCAGCGAAACGTTCGACGCCAGAGAAAAGCGGATCCTAAAAAAATGGGAAGAGGATAAAACTTTTGAAAAATCTGTGGAGCACAGAAAAGATGGCAAAGTCTTTGTCTTCTACGATGGCCCGCCGTTTGCTACCGGCCTGCCCCACTATGGGCACTTGCTGGCCGGGACTATCAAAGATGTGGTTCCCCGCTATAAAACCATGCAGGGCTATTTTGTTCCGCGCCGCTTTGGATGGGACTGCCATGGGCTGCCCATTGAAAACGAAATCGAAAAGGAATTTCAGCTCTCTGGAGCGGCTTCCATCGAGCAATTCGGCATCGCCAATTTCAATGAAGAATGCCGCAAAATCGTTTTGCGCTATACCGAAGAATGGAAAACCACTGTCAAGCGGATGGGGCGCTGGGTAGACTTTGATAATACCTACCGCACCATGGACTTATCTTTTATGGAATCAGTGTGGTGGGTGTTCAAGCAGCTCTTCGAAAAAGGACTTATTTACGAAGGCTTTAAAGTGATGCCTTTCTCAGCCAAACTGGGAACGCCGCTGTCTAACTTCGAAGCCACCGAAAACTACAAAGATGTCGATGATCCCGCCCTGACCGTGGCCATGCCGCTGATAAAAGATCCTAAGACGGCGCTGCTCATTTGGACGACCACCCCTTGGACCTTGGTCTCCAATTTGGCCGTTATGGTTGGACCGAACATCGACTATGTCAAAATCCACGATAAAGCCAGCGGTAAAAACTACATTCTCGCCAAGACGCGTTTATCTAGCTACTACAAATCCGAAGAGGAATACACGCTCTTGGATAGCTTTAAAGGATCGACTTTGAAAAACCTGCATTATACCCCTCCATTCCAATACTTTGCCGATAGGGCCTCTCAAGGGGCCTTTAGAGTGATCATGGAAGACAGCGTAGCCACCGACGAGGGCACTGGCTTAGTGCATTCGGCGCCAGCCTTTGGCGAGGTAGACTTTTATGCCTGCCAAAAAGAGCACATCGAGTTGGTCTGTCCAGTGGATAACAATGGCTTGTTTACCAGTGAAATTCCCGAATACCAAGGGCTGTTTGTTAAAGATGCCGACAAGGATATCATTCGTCGGTTGAAAAATGAGCAGCGCGTCGTGCATCACGGCATCCTCCGTCACCGCTATCCCTTCTGCTGGAGATCCGATACACCGCTCATCTACAAAGCTGTACGCACTTGGTTTGTGGCGGTGGAGAAAATCAAAGATGACCTCATGCAGGCCAACGAGCCAATTCATTGGGTGCCGGCGCATATCAAAAAAGGACGCTTTGGAAAATGGCTAGAAGGCGCGCGCGATTGGGCTATCAGCCGCAATAGATATTGGGGCACGCCTATACCTATTTGGAGAGCTGAAGACGGAGAGGTTTTAGTATTGGGAAGCATCCAAGAGCTTGAAAAGTTCACCGGTGCACCCGTCAAAGATTTACACCGCCATCTCATCGATAACCTGACCATCACGCATAATGGCAAACAATTTCAGCGCATACCAGAAGTATTCGATTGCTGGTTCGAGTCAGGGTCCATGCCCTATGCCCAGATCCACTATCCCTTTGAAAATCAGAGCCTTTTCGAAAACGGTTTCCCTGCAGACTTCATCGCTGAAGGGGCAGATCAAACGCGTGGTTGGTTTTATACTTTGACGGTCCTGTCGGCGGCTTTGTACCGCAAACCTGCCTTTAAGAATGTCATCGTCAACGGCATAGTGCTGGCAGCGGACGGAGCGAAGATGTCCAAGCGCTTGCGCAACTATCCCGATCCATCCATTGTGGTTCAAAAGTATGGCGCCGACGCCGTGCGTCTGTATATGCTCAATAGCCCTGCTGTACATGCTGACGACCTATGTTTTACTGAAAGCGGTGTAGAATTAGTGCTGCGCCAGGTGTTGATTCCCTTTTGGAATGCTTATAGCTTTTTTATCACCTACGCGCGCATCTATAAGTGGCAGCCCGACAGTGCAGAGATTTCCCAGGCGACATTAGAGGCCTCGATAGACCATTGGATTATCTCCGGACTGCACAAGCTCATTCAGTCAGTCGAAGAGGGGATGGATCAATACGACCTAAGCAGTGCTGTCGAGCCATTTGTGGGCTTTATCGACCAGTTGACCAATTGGTATATCCGCCGTTCGCGTCGGCGCTTTTGGGAAGATGAGGATACCCCCGACCGACAGCAGGCTTTCGCGTGCCTTTACTATGTGCTGCTGCAACTCAGCAAGATAGCAGCTCCCTTTATACCTTTCTTAAGTGAGGCTATCTACGACAATTTGCGCAGCGAAAACATGCCCTCATCGGTGCATTTATGCGATTTCCCCAAGCCGCGTCCTGAAATGCGGGATGAAAGACTCGAAGCTTCTATGGATGCCGTACAGGCGCTGGTGAGCTTAGGACACAGCCTGCGCAAAGAACACAAGCTCAAAGTGCGCCAGCCGCTGGCGGTGGCCCATGTGATTTCCAGCGATGCACATACGCTTGAATTCCTATGCGATCACAAACACCTCATAGCCGATGAGCTCAATGTCAAAGAGGTTGTATTTCATGGCAATGAAGAGAAATTTGTGAGGTTGAAAGCCAAGCCCAACTTCCGCGTGCTAGGCAAAAAAGTGGGTAAGCTTATGCGTGCCGCTCAGAATGTGATCGATAATTTTGATCAAAGACAGTTGGGAGTCCTGCTTGAAGGGGCTGATCTGACGATTACGCTGGNNGCTGGAAGGAGAAGAGCTGATCTTGACTCCCGAAGATGTGCAAGTCGATCGTCTGGTACACGAGGGGATGGTGGCTCTGAATGCCGGCAAAATTACGATTGCCCTGGATACTGCCCTGACTGAGGAGCTTCGACTCGAAGGCTTGGCGCGCGAAATTATCAACAAGATAAACACCATGCGCCGCGAGGGAGATTTCAAGGT
>PLSG01000543.1 GCA_003164155.1 Parachlamydiaceae bacterium
TAAAGACCACATCTATGCGGTTCTGCTGGGAAGCGCGGTTAATAACGATGGGCATTCTTCAAGTGTAGGTGCCCCCAATCCGCTGGCACAAGAAAAGCTTTTGAAAATGACTTGGGAAAGAGCTGGCATTGATCCCCGCTCTATTCAATATATCGAGGCACATGGCACGGGTACGAAAATTGGAGATCCGATTGAAGTCGATGCCATCAGCAAGGCCTTTGCCGCCTATACTGCTGATAAGCAATTTTGCGGCTTAGGTTCGCTTAAAACAAATATAGGACATCTGACGGGCGGATCTTCCGGTCTAGCTAGCCTGATCAAAGTTATTTTGGCTTTAAAAAATCAAAAAATCCCGCCCACACTGCACTTCGAATCCCCCAATGAANNACCGCTTCCCCCGTTTACATTACCGATAAGCTATTGCCTTGGCCGGCTGAAAAAACGCCTAGGAGAGCTGGAGTCAATGCTTTCGGATTCAATGGCACTAATTGTCATGTCGTGGTCGAAGAATCGCCAGCTAGCACGCCTTCTGATATGCTGGGCGAAACACCCCATCTTTTTGTGGTATCGCATGCAAGCGCTAAGGGCCTTAAAGCCATGCTGAAAAAGTACTTTCAATATATTGAGGCGCATGCCTCCAGTCTTTCATTAGCAGACGTATGCTATACCGCGGCCGCCTGTCGCGATCATTTTAAAGAAAAAGCCGCTATTATAGCACATTCTACGCACGACTTGCTGAAAAAAATATCTGTGCTGATCGATTTAGAAACCTCGGCAGGCCTACTAGTTTCTCTGGAGGGCTCAGTAATACCCTTTCAAGCCATAGAAGAAAAAGACGAGTTACAAAAAGCTTTCCTTGAATACTTCAAAAAGAGTGTTGATTGGAAGTCGTTTTATGCTGCCAAGCCTCATCGAAAAATTTCTATGCCGACCTACGCCTTTGATCGCAAACGGCATTGGGTAGAACAAGACACCTTTCGATACGAAGAAAGAGAACTTATTGCCCCCTCACAAGTCACACCTTCCCCTCATACTTCTCTAGTCAGTATATTCCAGCATATCATGGGATTAGATGAAATCAAGTTGGAGGATAATTTTTTTGATTTAGGTGGCGACTCTCTCTTGGGAATTCAGTTAATTAATGAGATCCACAAGCATTTTAATAAAAAACTGAGCTTTCAAGATCTCTTTGATAATCCGCGCATTGCCGACTTAGCTAATTTAGTGGAAGAAAAAACCCACTATGCATTCTGTGAAATCCCCCCTCTTGCGCCTCAAATGCACTACGCGCTTTCCTTCGGACAACGACGCCTGTGGATCTTGCATCAGATGCAAACCCAAGCCAATGCCTATAACATGTATGATGCCTACCGCATTGACGGAAAAATCCAGGTTGAGCTCTTCCAAGCGGCACTCGATGCGCTGCTGCAGCGGCACGCCATTTTGCGCACGACTTTCATTAATCGCGATGGACAACCTTTTCAAGTGATTGAAGAAGGCGGCGATAAGCGCTTCGAACTGCATTTCAAAGACTTGCCATACAGTTCAGATAGCCAAATTCTACAGCAACTAGAAGATTTTAAAGTTTTGCCTTTTGACTTGCAGAAAGGTCCGCTAGCGCGTGCTATGATCTTGCAGATCTCTGCCCAGCACTGCATTCTATTCTTTGTCATCCACCACATCATCGCCGATGGCTGGTCGATCAAAATATTTATTCAAGAATTGCTCACTCTGTATAAAGCTGGGCTAGACGGCCCGCAAGCTCAAATTGAGGGTTTGCCGCCCTTGGGTATTCAATATATCGACTATGCTGCTTGGCAACATGCCAGTATGTCTCAAGAGCGCTTTCGGGCCCAGGAAGGCTACTGGCGGCAAAAATTTTCCGACCAGCTGCCTGTCTGTGAGATTCCTGGCGACAAGCCCCGCCCTGCCGTCTTTCATTTTGAAGGCTCAAGACGTCTGTTTGCTATTCCGCTAGAGGTGGTACAGCAACTTAACCAGTTGGCTCAAAATAGCCAAGCTACGCTATTCATGGCCCTGCTTTCTTCTTTGTATGTCTTCATGCATAGGTATTCTGGGCAACAAGATATGATTGTGGGAACGCCCGTTTCAGGCAGATCTCACTACAACCTAAAAAATTTGCTTGGCTTCTTTGTCAATACGTTGGCTTTGCGCACGGCTGTGCATCCCACTGAATCTTTTGCCACGTTGTTGCAAAGAGTACGCGGCAATGTACTTGAAGCCTTTGAATATCAAGATTATCCTTTTGACTTACTGATTGATAAACTCCAGCTTGAACGCGATACGAGCAGATCCCCTCTTTTTAATATCAATATGGCTTTTCAGAATTTTGAATTGCAAGAAGATAGCGCCAGATTAATGCAGAATCTACATGTGGAGCGCCTGGAAATGCCCCACCACAGCTGCAAATGGGATTTAGAATTTGAGTTTATCAAGGGCGCCGATGGATCTCTGCAATGCTACTTGGAATACTACAAAGGGATCTATAGCGAAGAAATGGCTCAAGTTTTAATTGAAAACTATCTAAGTCTTCTAAAAGCTGTGGTCAATGCCCCTCAAGCTCCCATCAATGCTTTGCACATGCACCACTTGTGTGTAAACATTCAGGGTGTGCCTACGCCTTCTAGCCTACCCTCTCAATGCTTGCATACCCTTTTTGAAAGGCAAGCCGCACAGGTTCCACATAATTGCGCGCTTAAATACCTCGATAGCACTGTGTCTTATGCCCAACTCAATGCACAAGCAAATCAGCTTGCCCATTTGCTGATCGGCCAGGTGGGTTTGGCTGAAGAAGACAAAGTGGGCATCTTGATGGAAAACAGCTTTCATACAGTGGCCTGTATACTTGGGGTGCTAAAAGCTGGCGGCGCCTACGTGCCTTTAGATTGCAAAGCCCCTCAAGAGCGTCTGTGCATGATTGCCGAAGAGGCCAAACTCCCCTGCATTCTGTCTACTAAAAAGCATATCGCCATGTTGCACAATCTGCAATGGTCATTGCCGGCGCTGCGCTCCATTGTGGTGGTAGATACGCATGACTCTAAAGGTGTAACAGAAACGCAGCCAGCTGGCTTCATGGATGAACAGCTATGGAATCAAGTCGCGGAAGAAGGGCACAATGCCATTACGACAAGTGGCTGGGTATCGANNCGCATGTCTTGGAAATAGGATGCGGGTCTGGTTTATCATCTTTTACATTGGCTCCCCATGTGGCTAGCTACCAGGGTACCGACTTATCTTCAGCCGTGATATCCAAAAATAAACTTAAAGCTCAGCAAGAAAAACTTCCTCACATCTCTTTTACAGCTTGTCCAGCCCATGACATACACACTTTAGGGCATGTTACGCCTTATCAGATCATCGTGTTAAATAGCGTCATCCATTGCTTTTCTGGTTTGAACTACTTGCGCGATGTACTCAAAAAGGCCATAGCGCTGTGTGCAGACCAAGCGGTAATCTTTCTGGGTGATCTGATGGATGCCAACTTAAAGGGCGCTCTTCAAAATTCTCTCTGGCAATTTAAGCAAGCGCATTCCCAAGAAGGCTTCCGCACTAAAACAGAGGTGGATAGTGAATTGTTCATCTCCAAAAAATTTGTAGAGGATCTCAGAATTGAATTCCCCATGATCGAGATGGTGCAGTTTTCTACAAAACAGCACTCCATTGAAAATGAGCTCACAAGATTTAGATATGACGCTCTGCTCACCATTGATAAGACAAAAGTCCGTGCTAAGCAGCCTATGGCGCATAAATGCCAATTCGATGCGGCTGATCTGGCCAAGATGGCCGACTTTAATCCAGATTTGCCTATTAAAGACACTGCTTTAGCCTATACTATTTTCACTTCAGGTTCTACAGGCACGCCTAAAGGTGTCATGGTGCAGCACGACACAGTGCGAAAATATAGCCAATGGGCTATCCACAGTTACTTTCAAGATACAAAAGAACTGCCTCGACTCCCTTTCTTTTCCCCACTTAGCTTTGACTTAACCGTGACGAGTATTTTCTGTCCTCTGTTAGTGGGCTCCTATTGCCGCATACATTGTGGAGAATTCGACGACGTTTTGAAGGGCCTGATGCGCTATCCCGACTGCAATATCATCAAACTTACGCCTACACATCTGTGCATGCTCTTAGAACTGCAGCAACCTTTGCCCTCGATTTTCAAGTATGTAGTAGGGGGAGAAGCTCTATATGCTTCTACCACCAATGCCCTGCACCGCCTGTATCGCGAACCTGTGCACATTTATAATGAATATGGACCAANNAATTCGAAAATCGAGCTATCAGTGATGAAGAGACGTGTCAAATCCCCATCGGCCGCCCCATCTCTCATGTTAAAGTGCATCTCTTAGATGGCCACCTACAACCTGTTCCGATGGGAGGCGTGGGAGAGATACACCTCTCAGGTGATTGCTTAGCGCGCGGCTACATCGATCAGGCTATGACAGGCGAAAAATTTATCCAAGATCCTTTTGCAAAAGATCCTCGGCAACGCATGTACCGCACGGGTGATTTGGCAAAATATCTTCCAAATGGTCATATGGAGTATCTAGGACGGGTAGATAGGCAGGTCAAAGTCAAGGGCCATCGCATTGAGCTCAACGACATCGAAGCCCATTTACTCAAGTATCCCCTATTGAAAACGGCGGCCATCGCCGTCAAAGAAGAGAGCGGCCATAAAGTAATTTGTGCTTACTACACCACTGAAAAGCCCTTAACGACCAATGAATTGCGCGATTTTCTGCAAAGAAGAGTACCTGATTATATGCTGCCCTCTTTTTTTATGCCTCTCGCTAGTTTGCCTATTTCAGCCAATGGCAAAATTGACTACGCCAGCTTGCCAAGTCCTTTTATAGAGATAAAGAGAAAGGCGGTAACGCCTCGGAATGCCACTGAATATGCTTTGGCTCAAACGTGGAGCCTTGTGCTGGGCATTGCTTTTGAAAATCTGAGCATGGAAGATGACTTCTTTGAACTGGGCGGTGATTCGATCATGGCTATGCGCATACTGCCTCGTTTGAGTGTCCAAGGCATCCAACTGAGCATTAAAGAGATATTTCAATATCGCAGCATTGCCGCCATCAGCCTTCACGTACAAGCCAAACCGATGGTTAAGACTTTGACCATCTCCCAGGCCGAAGTTGTGGGATCATGCGCGCTTACACCTGTTCAAAGATGGTTCTTTGATTTAGAAATGGTTCATCCCGATTACTTCAATATGGCGTATTTATTCAAAATCCCCGCACATGTGGACGAAGGACTGCTAGATGCCGTCATCAGAAGGTGCCTAACTCACCACGATGTGCTAAGAAGCCGCTTTGAAATCTCGCCAGATTGTGCCAGGCAGATCATTCCCCCTGCACAGGAGATGCTTTTTGAATTGAGGCATATTGATCTATCTGCCTATGATAAAGCACAGCAAGACAGCGCTCTTAAAGAGCATTCCGAGGGCATTCAAAACCAATTTTCCATTTCGCGTGGAGGTCTTTTTGCGTGTGTCTTAGTCAACTTGGGAGTGCATGGAAAAAGGCTGTTGATCGCCATACATCATCTGATCATCGACGGTGTATCATGGCGCTATCTCGTCGAGGATATAGAAGCATTATATGCTTCGAAATTGCAAACGCAGCTCCCCTTGCGTTCACACTCTTTCATCGAATGGTCTGAGTGGCTTACCCAAAAAGCTTTTACAGGGGCTTGTAATATCGATTATTGGCTGTCTATCGCACCTGAAAATTTTTCCAAGATTGCGTGTACAACCTCTCGCAAATCCACCGTTCAGCGGCATAAAGAAACTCTGTTGGTGATAGATGCCGAGATTACCCAAAAGCTATTTATGCGGGCACATAGCCAACATGATGCCAACGTGGGTGAAATCCTATTGTGTGCGCTATTTCTTTCTTTAACTAAGGCTTTTTCCATCGACAAGCTGTTAATCAATCACGAAGGACATGGACGTCCTAACGAAGATGGGATAAACGTCCAACGCACTATGGGCTGGTTTACGGCAATTTATCCGGTGGCTCTGTTTTTGCAAAACACACCTCTTGAAACCCTCAGGCATGTTAAAGAAACCATCCGCGAAATCTCTGAATGCGATACGCATTATGGCATAGCGCGCTATTTGCATAGCCATAAGCACCTACAGCAGTTTCAGCCAGAAGTGCTTTTTAATTACTTTGGCCGAGTGGGCGCAGATTTAATCAAAGGATCGGAAACTGCGTTTTTATCTAATTGTGAGGAAGAAATAGGCCGCATTTCACATCCTCACAATACCATGCCGCACTTTTTAGAAGTCAATGCCATTGCCATGGAAAATTGTTTGCGCATTTGTATTTCCTACGATACCCAAGCGTTTGATGAAAACCGCATGCATGCATGGATAGCTGCTTTTAGCAAAGAAATTTCGAAAAATTTTAGGGAGAAATCATGAATCAGTCCAGTTATGGAAAAGTATCTGCCGAGGCCTATGAGGTTTGGTTTCCTGAAAAACCAGAAGGTTATGAAGACACCGAATTCTATAAGAATTTTATCATCC
>PLSG01000094.1 GCA_003164155.1 Parachlamydiaceae bacterium
TCGATAGCCGGATAGATCTTTTGGGTAAGCAGGCCGCACAAGTGCAAAGAGCTGCCTAACCGGCCAAGTGGCGTCAGCGTATGCGTGGGACTGGTTTTGGCCGCCGCGCGGTATTGGGCTTGCCATGCCGTTATGAATTCGACAGAAATGAGGGGTATGGCGCTGATATCCTCCAGCAAATTTTTTAGCAGGGATTCGATTTTCTCTTCGCGCGTTAGTGTGCGAGCCGTAGGCGTTAGCACATGCAGTTGTGGCGCACTAGCTTCGGGCAGGCGCAGTTCACTCACATTTCGTGCGCGTATCTCAGGTAAAGGCGGTCTAGAGGACGCCTCAGTTTCCCTAAAGCGCAGCAAGTGCGAATAGGTAGGAGTGCTTTGTGGGGCAACTTGCTGACTCGTCGTCGTAGTGGTGCGCGTCATAGATGCAGTAATAGAACCGCTCATAATATCCTCCAAAAATATTGCAATGGGTTAGGTACGCGCACTGGCATTGCGCAAAGCTAGCGCTTCGGCCGTGGCTTGCAGCTGCACAAGTGCACGTTTGCCGTTTTCTACAGCTTCAGCTGTGGTCTTGAGGCTTGCATCCAAACTGGAAGCTTTGGCTTTAAGAGCTTCTTCTTCAGCTTTATATCTAGCTTTAAGGTCTTTAACACTGCTCTCAATATATTGGCGATGAGCTATGCCTCCGGCTTCGGTTTGAGCTTCAATATCCAACCTGTTCGTCTTCGACTCTTGGCGGATAACACTCAAAGCCAAAGTCCCTTTCTGCAGCGCTTTGCGCATTTCAATTGACTGGCGCGTCTCGCGAGCACTTTTGGCAACCCTATAGTATTGCACATAGAGCAGATCCATGCTCTCGGAAGGCATGTCAGGGGTAACCTCGCAAGCCTTCAAGCTGATATCTCCGCCAAACAAAATCATGGCGTTGCAAGCAGAGGACGTCAGAAGCGCGGAACTAGAGCTAGAACTTGAGCTTGAAGATGAACTCGAAAAGGCCGTGGAATGGGTATTGAGCCACACTAGCATTTCCACGGCAAAGTCGTGAGAGCGCAAGACTATAGGCTTCAAATCAAATGGAGAATGTGGAACACTTGTACCAACCAATCTCAGGCTGCTGCAATGCGCCAAATCTGCAGCTTCCCATGTCCACATCCTATCCAGCACAGGGGTTTTTAAACGCTTAAAATACAAATCGTCAACCAAAACATCTTTATCCAGCAGCTCCAGAAAATCTTTGACTTTGGCTGCATTGACCACAGGATTAGCTGAAATTCGCAAGCCCTCGCCTAAAAGGGCCTTTCCCAGAGCTACAATGCGCATAGTTAAAGGATCATTCCAATCTTTGTAGCGCTCTTTAATTGCATAATAGCTATCGACAGCCATTTGATACTTAGCCACGACTTCAGACGACAGAGTTACCCTTGGAATTGGCATTAGGCTAGACATCGCATCTCCATTATCTTAAGGTTTTATTTTCTTTACAACTTGGGTAAACCTATCGTTTATAGGTTTTTCTGGGCGCAATTCAATAGCGACGCATCTGCAATACACACCCTTATATCACTTCATCAACGTTATTAAAATACAGCCCGAACCCCTTTCAAGGGTGCAATATTCGGCCTTATTCACCTTTGCGGACAAAATTTGGCAGAAAAGTTGAATAAGCCTAACAGTGCTGATAAAATGTATGTGACATATTCTCCCATAACGAATTTAGCGCAAACACAGCCCGCACCCCCATTCGGGGGTGCAATATTTAACATTGCCTTCCCAGGGCTGCGCTAGCGCTTGCCCTGGGCTACACGCCCACACCCCCATTCGGGGGTGTCTGCAAAGCTTGCTAGCACACCCGAATGGGGGTGCGGGCTGCACCTGAGGACACACGGTTTAGCTAGAACAGGAGTAACTTAGGGCAGTAATGACGACAGGCTTTCTTGATTTAGCTGTGGGGGTGCGGCTAAGTGGGTAAAGACAACTGGCTTCTCTGATTTAGCTGGAAGGCGAGGGGTAGAGGAGAGGGAGGAAGACGATGGGCTTCTCTCCATTTTTTCTAGGAGATATTTCCTTTGCTCCTCTTCTGCACTTAATTTATCCCACTCGTAATAGGGGATATGCACCACCCTCCATCCCAACCATTCTATTATGCGGTCGCGAAAAAGCCCGCTTCCTGATCTCTCTCCTGTTGAGAGATAGTGAGAAGGACCATCTACTTCAACGGCAATCCGACGTTCGGTAAATGCAATATCTAGAAAGAAGCCTTCAACAAAAAGCTCTGTAGTAAATACATACTTCAGCGTTTTTAATTGACTGGCCACCGATGCGTGCAGACGTGATGAAGCAGGTGGGTGTGCTGATAGCTCTTTCTTCATCTTTTCAATTTCTAAGCTAACCTCTGGCGGCAAAGCAAAGCGGCTAGGCGTTTCAGTTTTCAAGGCTAATGCCACCTGGTGTAACTGTAAAAGTCCACTACTTGAAAAAGAGCCTTTTAGTTGAGATATTCTATTTACAAGCTGCTTGAATAATTCTTCATGGTGAATGTACAGCAAGGCAAAGGCCCAGGCGGTATTAGCCACATTTTGTGCATTGAAATCTTGGATTTTAGGCATAGCCGCATCGGCTAAAGCCTCGAATAAGCGCTGGTCAGCGACACCCAGTGTGGCAAAGGCCCAGGCGGTATTAGCCACATCTTGTGCATTGAAATCCCGGATTTTAGCCATGGCCGCTTCGGCTAAAGCCTCAAATAAGCGCCGGTCAGCGACTCCCTGTGTGGCAAAGGCACAGGCGGTATTAGCCACATTTTGTGCATTGAAATCCCGGATTTTAGCCCTGGCCGTAGAGGCTAAAGCCTCGAATAAGCGTTGGTCAGCGACACCCAGTGTGGCAA
>PLSG01000379.1 GCA_003164155.1 Parachlamydiaceae bacterium
GGGGGTGCGGGCTGCATTTATTAAGGCGAAGGTGAATTAACATCAAAACCTCTACCCTCTTCAACATGCAGCTTACTATACCCAAAAAACGGCTTTGCATACACCCCCGAATGGGGGTGAGGGCATGTAGCCCAGGGCAAGCGCTAGCGCAGCCCTGGGAAAGCAATATTAAATATTGCACCCCCGAATGGGGGTGCGGGCTGCATTTATTAAGGCGAAGGTGAATTAACATCAAAACCTCTACCCTGAAAAAAAAGGTTGTCTCCTCATTTCCAAAGGTATTTTTCATCGTATTGAATTTCGTGCAAATTTAAAAACTCTATAAATTCATCTTTAAAGCTTTTTGCTTTATGATGCTTTTCTTGATTCAATATATAACGCACAACAGCCTGTTTTTGAGAAGAGCTTACCGAAAAAGACCCAAATCCCTCTTGCCAGGCAAATCCCTTTATATTTGGCAAAGATGAATTTATCCATTTGCTAGAACCGACTTTTACATCTCGTATAATTTCAGAGACGGCCAATTTAGGTGGAATCGCCGCTAGGATATGAATATGATCGCTCATCCCACCCACCTGCAATGATGTACAGCCCAATGTTTGGAATGAACCTCCGAGGTATTCAAAAATACGGGTTTTGTGTTCCTCTAAAATGATTGGTCGGCGATCTTTAGTGGACCATATGAGATGATAACAATGCTGATAAAATGTATGTGCCATATACACCCCCATAACGAATTAGGGCCTCATGCAGCCCGCACCCCCATTCGGGGGTGCAATATTTCAACATTACCTACCCAGGGCTGCGCTAGCGCTTGCCCTGGGCTACATGCCCACACCCCCATTCGGGGGTGTCAGCAAAAGTTAATCCTAAATTTATAGCACCTCGATACGCAGCTTGCTATACCCTGGAAGCAATCTTGCTAACACCACGAATGCTTGGGTGGGCTGCATTTATAAAACATTGATAAATTACCATCAACACCTAGCCCCTGAAACAAAGGTATGTGCCATATACACCCCCATTCGGGGATGTCAGCAAACGCCTTACCAGCTCAGCTTGCGCTTTTTGAGTTCAGCTTGGGCCGCAGCATGCCCCTTTTGAGCAGCTTTGCGATACCACGCGACAGCTTGCTCCTCGTCCTTAGGAACGCCTTTACCAGTGTCGTACATTCTGGCTAGATTATACTGCCCATACTCATCGCCTTGCTCTGCCGATTTTCTGTACCATTTAATTGCTTCGGCGTCATTTTGAGGCACGCCTACCCCCTGTTCATACATAGCCCCCAAATTGCTTTGCCCCCGCGGATCACCATGATCGGCGGCTTTATGATACCAAACTGCGGCCATGGCATTGTCTTTTTCCACACCAAACCCATTCTGATACATACTTCCAAGGTTATTTTCGGCAAATGACAGCCCTCCATTTGCCGCCAAAATAAATAGCTTAAAGGCTGCGGCATAATCTTTCGGAAGGCCAGTTCCCTCTTCGTACATACGCGCCAAATTATATTGGCCATACACATCTCCTTTTTCGGCGGCCTGCTTGTACCACTTGATGGCATCGCCAAAGCTTTGCTTAACTCCCGTGCCCAATTCATACATGGTACCCAAAGAGCTTTGAGAACGGATATCGCCTTGTTCAGCCGATTTAAGATACCATGAAGCCGCCGTGGCATCATCTTGTGGAACGCCCCAACCAAACTGAAACATTCTGCCCAGGTTGTATTGGGCCAGAGCGTAACCTTGGTCGGCGGCTTTTTGGTACCAGATCGTAGCCGCATAATAATCCTGTGGAATGCCGATGCCATTTTCATAAAACCTGGCTAAGTTAAACTGCCCCAAGCTATCGCCTTGATCGGCAGATTTCTTATACCAAGCAAAAGCCTCTTTGAAGCTTTGCGGTACACTTCTGCCAAATTCATACATCATCCCCAAATTGCTTTGAGCGACGGAATCACCCAAATCCGCGGCCTTATGGTACCAAACAGCTGCTTGGGCCTCATCTTTGGGAACTCCCCTGCCAAGCTGATACATACGTCCAAGGTTATTTTGGGCATTGGTGAAGTTTTGGTTGGCTGCTTTGGTATACCACTGCAATGCCTCAGTATAATTTTGGGCAATTCCCAAGCCGTTTTCATAGAGAAAGCCAAGGGCATCTTGGCTAACCGCAAGGCCTTGGTTGGCAGCTTTGTTAAGCCATTCAAATGCGGACTCATAGTTTTGCGGCGTTCCCCTCCCCTGCATGTACATTATGCCTAAGGCGTACTGGGAAGATGCATAACCTTGCTGCGCAGCTTTAAGATACAACGCCAAAGCTTTCTTATCGTCGACGGGCAACCCCTCGCCAAAGTAATACTGATCGGCTAATTTATTTAATTCAGCCGAATCTGAGGGCACTTTGTCTGAAGTGAAATCTTGCGTTGCCGGATCTAAAGCTAGGCCTGGGAGTTCAGCCACCTGCGGCATCTCTGCCTCCGCCTTTGAATGCGCGACAAATCTGCCCATGATGCCCTGGCCCTGAACCAACCCTTCAGGGCTACTTCCAAAGCTAGCCGAGCCATCATTGGAAAAAGCGCCAGCGGTGTGTGACAGCAAAACGGGCATACAAAAGGCGGCTAGTTTTAATACAGTGATTCTCACGCATTTTCTCCTACACGGTTACGAAGTGGTTGGAAGTCTTTTGGTTAATTCTGTCAAAAAAAACATTTACCCTACAACAATTTTAGCAATAGGGCATAAAATTCTGAATACACGGCCGTTTCTAGCGCCTCAAGAAACCCATTAACCCAAACCCTGGCCAAATTTTATATTTACGGATAGGCGCACCGGGAAAGACTATGGTTGACGATATGCCGACTTTCCACTAAGATATTGCCAATAACACTATCTATATTTATCCCCATTTATTGCCCATATTTTAAGGAGTTGACATGACATCACACATCACTTCTCTACATGACGATTGCACAGTACGCCATCGCAGCCTGACATTACAAGCTATTCAAGTAATTGCAGCCTCTTTTCTCATAGCATTTTGCGCACAAATACGCATCCCACTGTATTTTACACCCGTAAACATCACACTGCAAACCCTGTCGATTCTGTTTATTGGCGCCATCTTGGGAAAGAAAAAAGGCAGCTTGGCCGTTTTGGCCTATCTTGCGCAAACCTGCCTGGGACTACCCGTGTTGCAAGGTGGACTTAGCGATCCTTTGGCACTCATAGGTCCAAGAGGCGGCTATCTCATAGGATTCATCGCCCAAGCTTATATCATGGGATGGGGAGTTGAAAAGCTGCAACGTTTTTCATTTGGTAAAACACTATCTCTAACCGCCTTGGCCTGCATGACTCAGCTGGGTTGCGGGGTTTTATGGCTCGCCCCATTTGTGGGCTGGAACAATGTTTTGCTGATGGGGTTATATCCTTTCATCTGCGGAGAAATGATCAAAGCATTTTTAGTGATGACGTATCTGAAGAAACACGATTTCTCCTCTAATTTAACCTCTTAACGCACGCGAGAAAAGCCAAAAATATGCCAAGCTATAACCGTAAGAACATTCGCAATTTCTCGATCATCGCCCACATCGACCATGGTAAATCGACCTTAGCCGACCGCCTGCTAGAGCTAACCCATACCGTCGCGGCAAGAGACATGCAAGAACAGCTTTTGGACAACATGGACCTCGAAAGGGAAAGGGGCATCACCATCAAGGCGCACCCGGTCATGATGCACTACAAGGGCAAAGACGGCAAAATCTACCAGTTCAACCTAATCGATACTCCCGGGCATGTCGACTTCACCTACGAGGTATCGCGCTCACTCGCGGCCTGCGAAGGCGCCCTCTTGGTCATCGACGCGGGACAAGGCGTGCAAGCGCAGACTCTGGCCAACGTGCATTTAGCTTTCGAGCGCAACTTGGAAATCGTGCCCATCATCAATAAAATCGACCTTCCCAGCGCCGACGTCGAGGGCGTAAAAAAGCAGATCGAAGATCTCATTGGCTTAGACGCTTCCAATGCTTTGGGCTGTTCGGCTAAATCAGGCCTGGGCGTGGCTGAAATACTAGAGCATATCATCGATGCCATCCCCTGTCCTAAAGAGCCCGAAGACGATTTATTGCGCGCGCTCATTTTCGATTCGCACTATGACGTCTATCGCGGAGTCATGGTTTACATCCGCATAGTCTCTGGCGAAATCCGCAAGGGCTCTCAGATCAAAATGATGGCTACTGGCAAAGGCTGGGAAGTTTTGGAAGTGGGCAAGTTTAATCCCGCGGCCCGCCCAGTCGACATCTTAAGACCTGGCGAAGTGGGCTATATGATCGCCAACATCAAAAACACCGCCGAAGTCAAGATCGGCGATACCATCACGCTGCAAAAATATCCGGCCACTGACGCTTTGCCGGGCTTTCGCCTGATTAAGCCTGTGGTCTATGCCGGTATCTATCCCATCGATGCCACAGACTTTGAAGCACTGCGCGACGCCTTAGTCAAATTGCAGCTCAACGATTCGGCGCTGCATATCGAACAAGAAAGCAGCACGGCTCTGGGCTTTGGCTTCCGCTGCGGTTTCTTGGGCTTGCTGCATCTGGAGATTGTCTTTGAAAGAATCCAAAGGGAGTTTGATGTCGATATCATCTCCACTGCGCCAAGCGTCATCTACCGCTTCACTTTAGGCGACGGCACCGTCAAAGAAATCGACAATCCCGCGCATTACCCTGACCCCGCCTTTATCGAGCAAGTCGAAGAGCCCTGGGTGAAATGCCATGTGATGACACCGGGCGAGTACCTTGGAGCGCTGATGAACCTGGGGATGGAAAAAAGGGGAACATGCATAAAGACCGAAACTATCGACGCACATAGGCTCATGCTCACCTATCGCTTTCCCTTGAACGAAATTATCATAGACTTTAACGACAAACTAAAATCCATTACCCGCGGCTATGCCTCTTTTGATTACGAATTCGACAGCTACGAGAAAAGCGACATCATAAAACTGGAAATACGGGTCAACGAAGAGCCGGTAGATGCCTTTTCTTGCCTGGTGCACCGCTCTAAAGCTGAAAGCAAGGGTCGGGCTATCTGCGCCAAGTTGGTAGAGGTCATTCCCATGCAGCTGTTTAAAGTGCCCATCCAAGCGGCCATCGGCGGCAAGATAGTGGCCAGAGAAACCATCAAAGCTATCACCAAAAACGTCACAGCTAAATGCTACGGCGGAGATATCTCGCGCAAGCGCAAATTATGGGAAAAGCAGAAGAAAGGTAAAAAGCGCATGAAGGAGATCGGCAAAGTAAACATCCCGCAAAGCGCCTTCATGGAAGTTCTCAAAGCCGGCGATTAAGGCCCTGTCAAGCTTTTACAATGAACTAGAACAATTTAAACGCAAAGAAACACAAAAGACCGCAAAGAAGACAAGGAAAATTAAAACTTTTGTTTTGTCCTTTTCCTTCTTTGCGGTCTTTGCGCTCTTAATGCGTTTCTTAGCGTTTAAATTTTTCTAGAGCCCTGGATACAGAGGGCTTTGTGCCGTCTCCCGGAAAGCATAGACAAAGTTGTGAATTATATCGCCGGCAAGCATGCAGTAGGAAGTGAGCAATTCGGCCGAGCGCTCGCCGGCTACGGAATGCAGATAGACGCCCAAACGGGCGGCATCAAAGGGTTTAAGCCCTTGGGCCAACAAGGCCGCTATCAAGCCCGTCAGCACATCGCCGCTGCCGGCAGTGGCCATGCCAGGATCTCCATGTGGATTGACCTGTATAACCTCTTCGGCGGCCATGATAAAAGTTGGTCCGCCCTTGAGCACCAATACGACCTTATGCGCAGCGGCAAATTCAAAGCACTTTTGAAGAAATTCCATAGAATGCAATGAGCCGTATACTTGGGTAGCGCGCTCAGAGGAAAGATCCAGCAAGCGCAGCATCTCGCCAATATGCGGCGTGAGGATGGCATTTTCGGGGATGGAGATGTGGTGCTCGGCTATCAGCGTGAGGGCATCGGCATCCAACACACAGGGTTTAGTTAGGCCAGCTAAAAGAGCACGCAAGAATTCCCCAACTTGGCTTGAAGTACCGATGGCCGGACCGATAAAAGTGGCCGAAGCGCGGTTGAGCTGAGCGATCACCTCAGCGACTACCTCGGGGCTATAACCTGCGGTATCGCCTGCCTGGTAAGCCGTTTTAATGAGCTCATAGGGCCCAGCACTGAGCTCCCCTTCCATGCCTTTAGGATGCAACAGGCGCACAATCCCCGCTCCGCCGCGCAGAGCAGATAGCGAAGAGAGCAAAGCCGCGCCGGGCATTCCCGGAGCTCCCGCCACCCCCACCACATAGCCAGCCTGATACTTATGTCTATTGGGTACTAAAGGCGGAATCAAAGCGTGCGCTAGTTCTGCCCAAAACATTTCCAAGTCTGCAGCTTGATCTGCGATGCAAAACTGAGGCAAGCCAAAGTCGACATAGCGCAGCTTGCCCACTTGATTCCAACCGTCTTGCAAGAAGAACCCTTTCTTGGGCAGCCCCAAAAAGGCTGTTTCGGCGGCTTTGATCGCACAGCTCTCGACCTTCCCGGTATCGGCATTCAGTCCGGAGGGAATGTCTACGGCTATGATGGGCAATTTCGTAGCATTGGCCTGCTGAATAACCGAGGCAAAAGGCTCTTGAACCGCGCCGTGGAAACCTGTGCCAAATAATCCGTCGACGATAATTCCCTGAGAGGGAAAAATAAAGCCTGAAGCAGAGCTCTCGCGACTAACCACTGCCCCGCCAGCTTCGACAAAGAGCTGATGGTTGCGCTGGCATAGCTCAGTGCTAGTTTCTATCGGCACCACCTGAAATGCGGTTACGCTATGCCCCAGTTTAAGCAGATGCACGCCGGCCACATATGTGTCGCCGGCATTATTGCCTTTGCCGCAGAGCAGAGTGATTTTTTTGATATGGTGGTGTTTTTCGACATAGCGGTGGGTCACTAAAGCGACGCCATAGCCGGCACTTTGCATGAAGGCTTCTTCGGAATAGCCTTTATCGTAGGCCCTACGTTCCATCTGCGACATTTCACGTGCGGTCAGAACTTTCATAGGAAACCTCCGTATAGTAATTCCACTGAAAAATAGTGATTTAAGATACTGAATCCAGGTTAGTACACAGTAAAATAAGAATTGATCGATAAAATAAATTGATTTTTCATATCCGGGAGCCCGCCACGGGCGACTCAACGAAGCCCACA
The DNA here is from genome assembly GCA_003164155.1 of Parachlamydiaceae bacterium. Lineage (GTDB taxonomy): Bacteria > Chlamydiota > Chlamydiia > Chlamydiales > Parachlamydiaceae > BOG-1457. Next base: position 7,224 of record PLSG01000379.1, read on the forward strand.
GTGACCGCAGCCCCGATTCATCGAGGGGCGTAGGGAACTGTGGGGATGTCGATATAGTATCCAGAGAGCCCGGTAGGGCGACTGAAAAAACACGACACGTTACCCACTTAACTGTGTTCTTATTTCCGTTCTTATTTCCGAAAAAACCATTTTTTTGATAAGCTTAGAAAATAGTCATAGGACCTGCATGGCAAACGCATCGCATTTTTTCAATCGTCCTACCGGACTCGAGAAACATTTTTAACTGACCCACAGTTCCCTNNTGAGTCGCCCGAGGCGGGCTCCCGGAAATGAGAAACCCTTCTTTATGTAAGCTAAAATATTTTTCCCCTCAATAATATATCCCCAGTGATTTCAGGATCGCTTTTCAACGATATTTTTAGGTTGATGCCTATGCCCATTCGGGGGTGAAGAATAGGTTACTTTCACCCTCAATTTTAATGCTTACGGTGTACTAGCCACATCAGAGCTCCAAAATTACACAATCGCAAATGGGTCAATATTAGTCAATTTTGAAATCTAAAGTTGGTAGAGATAGGAGATATGACCGAGATGTTATATCTGAATTATAAATGCTCTTCCTTGACCGGACGAAGCATTAAAGATGCCACAGCTTCTTTTATGTCCAATTTTTTATAGATAACTTGATAGACAGCTTCAGTCATAGGCATAGACACATTCAACGCTTGACTAAGCTGAAGGGCTGACGTACAAGTATAAGCACCCTCAACTACCATGCCTATTTTATCTAAAGCTTCTTCGGGAGTCAAATGCTGAGCGACGAGCTGCCCGAAGCAAAAATTGCGACTTAGCGAAGAAGTGCAGGTCAGCACCAAATCTCCCATGCCCGACAAGCCATTGAGTGTTTCCGCTCTACACCCCCGTGCCACAGCGAGTTTGCGCATTTCATGCAATCCTCGAGTGATTAGGGAGGCCCGGGCGCTAAAGCCCAACTGCAAACCTTCGGCAGCCCCACAAGCCAAGGCAATAATATTTTTCAAAGCGCCGCCTAAGGCCACGCCCAAAACATCTTGGTTGGGATATACGCGCAAAGACGAATTAGAAAAAGCCACGCCAATCGCTACCATGACATCGTAGTCATAAGCTGAGCAAACTATTGAAGTGGGCAGACCCCGAATGACTTCTTGGGCAAAGCTAGGTCCGCTGAGATATCCGAGCTGCGCACGCCGCGACTCCCCCAGAACTTGGGCAATCACGTCGGACAGAATTAAACCGGTATTCTGTTCAATGCCTTTAGAAGTAATCACGATAGGGCAAGAGGGTATTTGAAAGTTTTTTATGTTTTCGAAGACTGTGCGCACGCCAGCGGCCGTCACCGACTCCACTAAAAATTCGGCGGCGTACAAAGTTTCTTCAATATCGGTAGTAAAGCGCATATTGCTGCGGCAAGGATGATGGGGAAATTTAGGATGTATGCGCTCGCGATTGAGCTGTCGAGCCAAGTCAGGATTGGTAGTCCAGCAGACAACCTCATGGCCATTTGAGGCCAGTACGGATGCCAGACAAAAGCCCCAACTTCCCGCTCCTAAAACACCACACTTCATCTTTTCTCCTATGGACTAACGAACAGCGACTGCCAGCTTAATTTCACCTTGCACCGGCCATATTATGTGCATGACAATAATGAAAATGAATGGGTAATTGCAAAAAAAGATCGGAAGGGGTGGGATTCGAACCCACGGTACGCGCAAACGTACACACGCTTTCCAAGCGTGCTCCTTAAGCCACTCGGACACCCTTCCAAAACACAATAGGCTTAAATATACTAGATTCCAAGATCTTACCTGAGACGTGTTTTATTTGGCAAGTCTAAATCTGCGCAAATCAAACTTTTATCACCAAGAAACACACAAAGGGGCCTAAATCCCCTTTTCAGCCAGCGAATTTAGGAAACTTAAACGCAAAGAAACACACGAAGATCACAAGTGACGCAAAGAAAAGAGGAGATTTACGGACATGAGTCGATAGGACAGTCCCTTTTATTTCCTGCGCCTTCTTTGTGATCTTTGTGCCTTTGNNTTGCCTTTGTGTGCTTCTTTGTGATAAAATCTTATAAATTCGATCCGGGAGAGAATGGAATCTACATTTTCCCTCTCCTCTTTGAACCTTGGCGTATAATTTTCCAAAATTCGCTGACCGAAAAGGTGGACAAAGCCCAAATTTCAATTGCAAAACGCCTCTAGATGCTCTACACTTAATGGAAATAACTTAAAAATAACCGAGGATACTTCATTAATGTTACGCTATCTTTTTGACCTTTCATTTTCTGTCCTGGCCCTTTTGCTATGCGCTTCCCTTTCTAGCACAGCCGCTTTGGAGGCATCTACTCCGCACGAGCGCTCTTTCACCGTATTAGTGACCGTGGCACCGCATAAGCATTTTGTGGAAAAAATTGCCGGAGATACGCTTAAAGTCATGCTCATGGTACCGACTGGTTACAGCTCGCACACTTTCGAACCCTCTCCCAAGCAAATGCTTTACGCCAGCAAGGCCGATATTTGGTTTCGCCTGGGCGAGTCATTTGAGAAAAAAGCCATCACAGCCCTGCAAAGCCACAATCAGCACATCAATTCCATAGACATGCGCAACGGGCTGTCGCTAGTTGGTTCGCAATGCCACCACACTCACGACCACTCGCATAACCGCACCCATCTACACGAACATGCCCAAGACCTACATTACTGGCTAAGTCCGCGGCTGGCCAAGCAGCAGGCAATCACTATCGCCGCTGCGCTATCTACGCAGTACCCTGAACACAGTGAAAGATATGCCCAAGCACTCGAAAAACTTTTAGGCGAGCTCACCGCTTTGGACCAAGACATTGCCGCCATCTTGGAAAAGCCACACAACCCCTACATCCTGGTCTCGCACCCCGCTTACGCCTACTTTTGCCGCGACTACCATCTGAAGCAGCTGTCCATTGAATTTGAAGGAAGGGACCCTACACCTTACCAGCTGACTTTACTTTTAAACCAAGCCAAGAACTACAGCATACGCAAAATCTTTGTCCAGAAGCAGTACAGCAATAAAGGCGCTATACTCGTGGGCAAAAAGATCGACGCCGAAGTAATCACCTTAGAGCCCTACGACGAAAACTATTTTACCAGTATGCGCCAGATCGCCCAAAACTTTGCAAATAATCCATAGAAAGGCGATATGACAGTGAATATGAAAGATGACGACAAGTTGGCCCCATCACAATTGACTGCGAAACCGATTCTTTCATGCGAGCAGCTGAGCTTTGCCTACAACACCCATATTATATTGAAAGGGGTGTCTTTCCAGGTCAACCCTGGAGAGTACATCGCCATTATCGGACCCAATGGCGGTGGCAAAACCACTTTGCTCAAGCTCATCATGGGATTTCTCAAGCCTTCCTCTGGAAAAATTAAAGTTTTCGGCGAAGAGCCCGCTTGCGCGCGCACAAAAATGGCCTACGTGCCCCAGATGTTGCGCTTTGATAGGCAATTCCCTATATCGGTCATGGAACTTGTGCTTTCCGGCCGCCTTTCGCGCCTGCCCTGGCACGGCATCTACCGAGAGGCCGATAAGCTAGCGGCCTGGGAAGCGCTGGAAAAAGTCGGATTAGCTGACTATAGTCAATACCCTTTTGGAAATTTATCGGGTGGGCAGGCCCAGCGCGCGCTGATCGCCAGAGCACTAGTCAGCGAACCTCAACTTCTCCTGCTAGACGAGCCTACAGCTAGCGTGGATTCTCAAGCCCAAGCCGATATTCACGCCATTTTAGACAAGCTATGCGGACAAATCACAATGCTGATGGTCACACACGATTTGCAAACCGCCATAGACAAAGTGCAAAGGGTGTTTTGTGTACAAGGCGGGCTTTTAAACTTAAAGCCTCAAGAAGTTTGCGAACACTTTGCTTTAGGACTCTACCACCGGCCATTGATCAACCTGCCAAACAACCCTACAAGTCAAAATAAACTATGATCTCCTTCTTTGAAGCTTTGCAGACCAATCCCCTACTAGTCACAGCCTTGATAGCCGGCTTGGCCGCTTCGGTGATCAGCGGGATCATCGGCTCCTACGTGGTGGTAAAAAGAATCACCTTCATCGGAGGCAGCATTTCCCATTCGGTCATAGGAGGCATCGGCTTCTGCCTATGGCTAGAGCGCACTCAAGACTTGAGTTGGGCCTCCCCTTTGGTGGGCGCGCTTTTTGCCGCCGTGTTCTCCGCCCTCATCGTGGGATGGACCCATCTGCGCTACAGGGAAAGGGAGGATTCGGTCATCGCCGCCATCTGGTCGATTGGCGTGGCCGCAGGTATGCTGTTCATTTCCCAGACTCCCGGATACAGCGTAGATCTTTCCAACCTCCTGGTGGGCAACATCCTGTGGGTGACCCCTTTTGATCTGTATGTCTTATACGGTCTGGATGCTTTTGTTGTTCTGACTGTCCTGTGCATGCATAAGCGTTTTTTAGCGGTGTGCTTCGATGAAGACCAGGCGCAGCTGCAAGGCATCAATGTGCCGGCGCTGTACATACTGCTGCTGGTGCTGATCGCCGTTTCCATCGTACTGCTAATCCAAGTCGTCGGTGTGATCTTAGTCATGACCATGCTGACTATCCCCGCGGCCATTGCCAATATCTTTACCAAGCGCCTTTCGCACATGATGCTCATCGGCATGGGACTTAGCGCCATTTTCTGCGTTTTGGGCACCTATTTGGCTTACGAATTCGACTGGCCAACCGGCTCGACCATTGCCTTGATCGCCGGCATGGTTTACGTAGCTTCCTTGCTTACCTCGCGCAAACGCACCTGATCCCTTCTTTCTTCAACAAATGCTTGAGAAAACTAGTCTTGTGGCCATCAAATACCTCCTCTGAGATCTCTGTGGTAAAAAATTTCTAGCACAGAGATCACAGAGAACACAGAGGAGGGTAGATAAGAAGAGAACAGGTAAAATGGAAAAGTCTAAGCATTCTTGGATCGAATTTTCAAAATTTTTAACGCAAAGAAACACACAAAGGCGCAAAGAGCGCAAAGAAGGATCAGAAAAGATTTCTTCCTGATTTAATCTCCAAACATGCGCTTTAGAACCCGAGCTACTAGCTGGGAACATGTTGAAGCGCTTCTAGGCATACCGGGAGCAATTGACGGCAAAACAGTTACCTCATATGTCATGGTTATCGTGGGATACTGTCCAAAGCGTGCACGAGCTTCTGCATCTTCACGTTGGAGTTTTTCTTCATGTTCACGAGATTGATCCATAGATCGCCCCGCTTGAACCAAAAGCGCAAATGCTGCTTTTAAACTCACATTACTGGTAGGTCTTAGTGTAAGCCTGCTATTTTGTGGAGCAACAACCTCACTTATGGTACGCGTATGCCAGTTGCTATGGCGATACGCTAAACCATCATTTATGAGCCTTTGTCTCCACACCTCGGAAACGTTGGTTTTTTGATTCATTATTGTACAAGTCTTTGCTAAGCGCAGCAAACTGCGATAGTCTAAATAAGCGAACATGTGAGTATTTAAAACATTTGGCAATCGACAAAAGACCGTTCGCGACGAAGAGGCATATCCTCCCCACGTGAGCAAAAGTATCGGTTTTTTGCCAAATTCATTTTTTGCCATGCTCCTAAGGATTAACTCTAATCTGAACAGACCTCTATCACAAACATCTGTAGAAGAACAACTACTTGCCATATTACAAACTCATTTTTAAATTTCGATAAATAAAGACAAGAATAATCTACACCATCAGGTCTTTTACTACAACAAATTAAATTCATATACACAAACAAAAAGACAGCAACCATAAAACAACTTCATTAAAATTATTAGTAGCGGCCGCGCTTGCTAATCAGATCATTGGGATTTAACTTGAATTCGAAGTAGGTACATGGGAAGGATAGAAGAAACGGTTACAGTAGCCGAAATTTTGACCGAAAAGCTAAACGAGGCTTAAACCCCTACGGCAAAAAAAATGCCCGCGCTCTGCGTGGGCAGAACCGGGCATTATATAGAGAGAAGGGACAGAGAACAAGTTAAGGACCACGCCCGTCACCTGCTCATCTTGCCTTTAATCCGGTTCCTCCGGAGTTAAAGGCAAGACGAGCAGCTTGCCAGTTTTAGTAGTCCATGCCGCCATGGTTGTGGCCGGCGCCAGCCGCAGCTGGTTTTTCATCTTGTACATCGGCAATGATCGCTTCTGTAGTCCAGAGCATCGCAGCTATCGAAGCCGCGTTTTCTAGGGCACAACGCGCTACTTTAGCAGGATCTAGAATACCCGCTTTGATCATATCGACATACTCGCCTGTGAGGGCATTATAGCCATGCGTCTCGGGAAGTTTTTCCACTTCTTGCAAGATGATGGAGCCTTCTTGGCCGGCGTTTTCGACAATCAGACGGAAAGGCGCAGAAAGCGCTTTAGCGATGATTTTAGCACCAGTTCTCTGATCGCCTTCCAAAGTCTCGGCCAATTTTAGCACCGCAGGGATGCAGCGCACGAAAGCGATGCCGCCACCTGGCAAGGTGCCTTCGGCCACAGCAGCTGCTGTAGCATGCTGCGCATCGTCTACGCGGTCTTTCTTTTCTTTCATCTCGAGCTCTGTAGCTGCTCCCACGCGGATCACGGCAATCCCGCCAGCTAGTTTAGCCAGACGCTCTTGCAATTTTTCGCGATCGTAATCAGAAGTAGCTTCTTCAATTTGACGGCGCAGCTGGGCAATGCGGTCTTTGATACCCGACTTATTGCCGCCACCTTCTACTAGGGTCGTGCTGTCTTTATTGACGATGACTTTCTTTACAGTGCCCAGCATTTCGAGCGTGGTAGTTTCCAGCTTCAGCCCAATTTCATCGGTGATGAGCTGTCCGCCAGTTACCACGGCTAGATCTTGCAGCATAGCTTTGCGACGGTCGCCAAAACCAGGCGATTTTACGGCACATACGCGCAAACCAGCTCTTAAGCGGTTAACCACGAGCGTAGCTAGAGCTTCGCCTTCTACATCTTCGGCGATGATCAGCAAAGGCTTGCCTTTTTCGGCTACAGCTTGCAGTATCGGGATCATTTCCTTGACGGTGTTGATCTTCTTTTCGTGAATCAACACATAAGCATCTTCTAGGATACACTCTTGCGTTTCAGGATTGGTCATGAAGTAAGCTGACAGGTATCCGCGATCGAAGTTCATGCCTTCTACCACATCTAAAGTAGTTTCGAAGCCTTTGGCTTCTTCTACTGTAATTGTACCATCTTTGCCTACGCGTTCCATAGCCGTAGCGATTAGCTCGCCGATTTCTGCATCGTTGTTAGCCGATATCGTAGCTACTTGGGCGATCTCTTTTTTGTCTTGGATCTTTTTAGCGCGTTTTTCCAGTTCTTTTACCACGAGTTTTACGGCGAGCTCTAAACCGCGTTTGAGGTCCATGGGGTTTGCTCCTGCCACGACGTTGCGCAAGCCTTCGCTGTAGATAGCTTCAGCTAGCACGGTAGCTGTAGTGGTGCCATCGCCGGCCTTATCTGCCGTCTTGTTAGCCACTTCTTTGATCATTTGAGCGCCCATGTTCTCGTGCTTATCTTCGAGTTCAATCTCTTTCGCTACGGTTACCCCGTCTTTAGTGATGTGCGGCGTGCCCCATGACTTATCGATGATCACGTTGCGCCCTTTTGGACCTAAGGTAACTTTAACCGCATCGGCTAGAGTGCGTACGCCTTTCTGAATTTTCTGACGCGCATCTTCTCTAAATTTGATGTTCTTTGCAGCCATGTTCTGATAACTCCTTATGAGGTATTAACTTAATTGATTAACTTTCTACAATCGCAATAATGTCGTCGGCTTTCAAGATCACGAAATCTTGATCTTCTAAAGACACCTCTTGACCGGAATATTTTTCCATAAGGATGATTTGTCCGATCTT
>PLSG01000283.1 GCA_003164155.1 Parachlamydiaceae bacterium
TTTGATGCTCGAATTTCTTGATGTCTCGCTTGAATTTCTTGGAGTTTTTAGGTTTAAGCATGGTTGAAGCCTAGTGCATCCCAAAAGTCATCCAAAGACTCATACTCCATTAGGTTTTCGTCCTTATCAGTTTCTCTCAATACCTTTTCTGTGGCTTTATTGGGCTCGTGGCCTTGCTTGCAATGATGACCGCCACACTTAGGCATTTCCTTGCGAGCTGCCAGTAAAAGATAATCACTGATAGTCATGTGTTTTTTAGTAGCTAGCATCTTAATGTACATCCGTTCTTGTTCAGTACAATCGACGCTAAGTCTCACCTTTTTATCTTGATGGTGTTGTTGTTTCATGGGGACCTCCCTTGCTTTAGCCTTATTATACTTAAAGATGCATTTTACGTAAATACTTACATGTACAGGTGAACACAGCGTGTATTTCGGTGGGCACATACACAAAGTCCAGACTATTTTTTTCTTGACTTACTTTCTTTCTTATCCACCGACGAGCCTTCAGGCTTTTCTTTGGTAAACTTCAGGGATTTGCCAGAGGCTGAAGCCTGGGCGGCGATCACTGTAGCGCGCATCTCTTTTAAGGACACTTTTAGCGAAAAGCGATCAAACTCAGCTCTTAATGCGGAATATGCTTTCAATGCGCGACCCAGCTCCTCTTTTGGCAAATGGGGGATCAGCAGCACTAAAGGGATGCTATCTATTAATATATTTAACCTTACATTTAAATCTGCCAAATTATCTGAATGTGTTTTAATTTGGGCAAACATTTTAATGCCTGTGATCGGGGCCGTGCCTGCATAACTGCATAACTCTTGGGTCTGCATTAGTTTAGACTACATTTTCAGATGATTATGGATTAATTCACACCAGCAATAGATTGCAATGATTTCAAGTTCTACTTTCGCTCTCTTTGTATTGAAAGTTTAAGTTGGTACTCAAATTTCAACACGGGAGAGCCTTTTTTGTCATCTACATACTACTATGGGTAAGTTTGGAAGCGACAGCGAAATTCGGCTAAGGAGCTCCTTCCGATTTAAGCTGATTTTTTACTTGCTAGTCCATGCCACCTAAATACGGTTCCTCCGGATTTAGGTGGCATGGACTAGCACTTGGGTTACTAAGGTGTAAAGGGTTTCACGAGGGCGAAGGTGGGCTTGTGGATGTTTCCGCCTATCGCCACGCTAAAGCGCCTGGCGAATTTAGCGATGAGGTTGTAGGGCTTGATGGATATTTGAAGGTGTAAATTGCCATCAAAGTCTACATAGGAAGAGTGCGGGGGAGAGGCTAAGAAAAATTTGGATTTTTTGCCTTCGCTGTATAAGTCCTGGCATTTGGTGAAAAAAATCTTATCGCCTTTGAGTTCGTAATAGATTGTTCCCGAAGCTGGCATCAAGGTACTGAGGTCAAGGTTGGTGTTTTTAGCTAATTCGGCAATGAGCGCTGCTGGCATTGATGAAGCTGTAGGGTTGCGTTTGCGCCTGTGAGCTGGCGTAAATTGCCAGCTGCCTTGCCCTGCGAGGCTGATTTTATCGTCCAAGCTCCCACAGCAGTGGTGCAGTTCAAATTCTTGCACGCTGATGGGACTGTTGTGAGGGGTAAATTTGTGGATCAAAAGCTGCTCAAAATCAAAAGTCAAGTGGTGGTGGCTATCCGATTGTGCATACAGGCGGTCAATGCTAGCTGTTCCACCGCCAGACTCCTCTATTGCCACGTTTTTTAACTCAACACTTGTGCTCTGTTCAGCTTTCCAGCTCATCTGCGCTTGAATAAGTAGGGGATTTTGTTTAGTTTGTCCGCTTGCCTGGCAATGGAGTTTCCCTTGAAAATGCACATCTTGAAGACTTGTCCACTTCCAGCTGCCCGCAATGTGGCTAGTGTGAGTGAGGCCGTAGGTCTTCATTTTTTTTACTAGGGCATTATCGGGAAATAGCCCGGCCATATGTTGGTCATTAAATCCGATAGTGCCACTCAGCTCTTGTGTTTTTAGGGCATTCACTTGGCCATTTTCAGGTGCATTTGGGGTCAATTCTATGGGGCTGGGGCGCTGCAGATGCACTGCGCAACCGCGCCAGGTGCCTTCTATCTTAGAAAGGGAGCGCTCAGAGTGGTCGAGTAGATTCCAATAAATTTTTAAATGAGTAGGAGATGGATCGGCATGTTTTTCCCCGATGCATGAAATAACGCCTTCTTGCAGGGCAGGATGTGTGCTTTTGATTTGCAGCATGAGAGGTTGGTGGGCATCAAGCCATTTTGCCGAAAAGTCAAAGGCATAAAGCGTTTTTTGCGCCACGAGATCTTTTAAGGCGTATGTTCCGCGCTCAAAGCAAAAGTCAGCTGCTTCAATATCCAGCCGAAATTGGTGGGCTTTGGCGTTAGTATGCCAGACTAAGCTGCCCGCGAGTGGCTTTTTAAGTTCTATCTGGGCTAACCAGGCATGCATATGCTCATCGAAGATCATCGGACAGCAATCTTTTGCCAAGCGGGCGAAGGTGGGCAGGTTTGCTGGCTCAATCACAAAGCGCAAAGGGGTAATGTGCAGTTCCTGGCTTGAGAAGTTGTAATGCGCCAGAGGCACCTCGATAGGCATGGGGGCATTGTAGGAGATTGTGGTAGCTAGTTTAAGCGGTTTTAAGTTTGTTTTAAAATTTTGCACCCTCAATTCTTTATCCGAATCAAAAATTAAGCGCAGATTGTCGGCATTTTCAAAGCCATAGCCATTGAGCTCTAGAAATTTGAGATTGCCGGCCATGGCCGAATGGATCACGGCCGTCTTAGCCCCTTTGAAAAAATCGATGGTAAGCGTTCCGCTGGCACGCAGTTCCCCTTTAGGGGCAAACTTTTGGACGAGAGGCGCGAATATCTGCCATTCTTGGAGATGAGCCAGGTCGATTTCTAACAAATTGACTTGGGCCTTAAGCTGATTTTGGATAGAAAAAAACTTGCCTTCCAATCCCAAAAGCAGTGAATTCCCGTAGCGCAGACCCAAAAAAGGGATGTTCCAGATATCATGCACCTTCACGATGTCCGCTGAAAGGGAAAGCTGGTCGAGCTGAAATTGTTCAATTGTCCATGTATTGTCTTGCTTTTTTCCGTTCAGGGTTAGGATTTTGAAGATGCTTTTATTCAAATGCACATCTGAGCCGTCAGCGCGGAAAGT
>PLSG01000162.1 GCA_003164155.1 Parachlamydiaceae bacterium
AAAATTTGCATTTGAGAGAAAGCCAGCAATTTGAACAACATAAAAGCAAAAGAAAACGCCCCGCTATTGAAAAACAAACAAAACTCCACACAATAAATCAGCAAGATGGTCATATTTTGAGCTAGTTTGCGATACGCCGCAAAATCAAAGAGATCCGCCCAGCCCAGCCACTTAAAAGAGTTTTTATTTTGGTGGTGAGGCAGTCTTGGCAAATAGCAATAGACGCACCATCCATAGAGCGCCAACAATCCGGGCATGCTCAACAAGAAAATCCGCCAGCCTTGCACTTGGCCAACTAACTGATCGGCAAAAAGCACAGCTACTAATAGACCCACTAAGGAACCTATCTGAATACACTGCATAAGCGCACTAAGTGCACTGCCTTTGCGCTCGGGCGGGGAAAAGTCTACCATGAGGGCATTCGCCGTGGGCATGATTAAAGCACTTCCAAAGCCTTCAAAAAGAAAACCTAGCATTAATTGATGATAGGAGGTGGCTGTGCCGATCAAGATACTGCCAACTCCGATGCTCCCCATGCCACAGGAAAATAAAGTTGACAGGGCATTATGCTTAGTCAGTTTGCTATAGATCAAAACGATGGCGATATCACCAGATACCGCGCAGGTTACCAAAAGCCCTAAATCTTCTGGTCCTACGTGGAAGAGAGATTGCCATAGGTAAAACAAAGGGAAATTCAAAGCGATAGTCGATTGCGTAAAAATGGTGGCTATGCGAATGCATAAACTGGGATTTTTACTTATCAAATTACGCAAGCCGCGCCCTTGCATGATAACTCCTATCAATAATCTTTTTCCCATTTGAGAATCATGCGTCCGGCGGCGTCGTCGCCAATTTCGGCCTGCACTTTTACTCGAGAGGTGACATTAGCTTCTATGGACACGCGATTGGCATCGGTGGTAAAACTCCGCTTCAAAGCCACGAAGATGCCGCGCGAAATATATTTCCCGACATGCAGCGACACTTCGTTCGTGTCCAGATTGCTGGTATTGCTGATGTCCACCCGGTCGATGCCTATGCTTTGGCGCAGGCGCCCTAAAACGTCGCTGCTGTCGCTTCCCCCGCTCAATGTGACGATAGTTTCGGTCAGTTTCTCGCCTTCAAAAGGAGTGATGTCCGCGCTGCCCTTATTAAACAAAAGCCAGGAAATGATATCTTTTTGCGACATGGGGGGATTGGAGCGAAAAGCCAACACGGGATCATGTAAGGGGCCTTTTAAAATGGCTTCAATCCGTTTATCTCCGACGGCCTGTCCGGCGATGATATAAAGAGCCGTCTTGTCCGCAGGATCGCCCGCAAAAGTGATCGATCCTTTATTGCTGGAAAAAGATTTGCCATTAAACATAAAAGTTCCTCCCACCAAATCGGCTTCTCCATATACCAAAGGATCGTCTGTGGTCCCTTTTAGGGCGATTTTTCCGCGCCATTCGGAATGCAAATCGCGTCCATTTACATAAAAAGTCTTAGCGGGGATCAATACTTTTAAATCGAGGTTTATCGGCCACTCAAAGTCATCCTTCTCCGCTTCAAAAATTTTTCTTTCGGCTGGCGGCTGATTGATATAGGTGATGTCGATGGATTGCAGCTTGGCTGGCGTCTCTTTGGGGATCATGATGGAGGCACTATCTATAGCGATATCGCCTTGAAGAGTAGCTTGCTTGAGATCGCCAAAAAAATTGATCGGGCCAGAAGCGTTGACATGCGCATAATCCATATGGGCTAAGGTCCCTTTTTGGATGTTGGCGTTTATTTCAAAGGGGAAGTTTTTGCTTAAGTCCACCAGCATCTTGCCTGTAGCGATGACGGATCCACTTTTCCCTGCCACCCCAGAGAGATTTTTAAGCGTGAGTACGTTGCCTTCTCCCACGATGGTGGCCGCGATATTGCCCACCACGGCTCCCGTATCCAGATTTTCGTAGGAAGCCTGGCTAAGCTGAATTTCCCCATGCAAGCGAGGATCATTCACACTGCCTCGCACATCCAAGTCGAGATGGGCCATGCCCGTGATGCATTTGACTTTCGAGGCAAAGAGTTGCAAAAGATGGGCGATCTCGCCTTCAGCATCGACATGGATGGAGAAAGGCGCCTCTCTATGGATGGCAGCTTGGAAAGGTTTTATAGACAAAGCCACAGGCAGACGCGCGTGCAAAGTAATCGGCTGGGCTACAAGGCCGGTCATGCTGCCCTTGGTGTCTAAATGGGATTCAGCCAAAGAGCCTTCCATTGAAACCCGAATGGGGCTGACTTTGGAAAACACTTTGTCGTGTATCAGCACGTCTTCGGCAATGAGCGTATATTTGCCCTTGGGGCTGTGGACAGATCCAGAAAGCGAACCAGAAAAAGAGGCATTGCCGCTGATCGGAAAGTGGGTAAAAAGCGGTGAAAACCACTCAATGGGCACATTTTCCGTGTGCACCATAGCCTGCACCTGCTCGGCAATGTGGGCATAGGAGACATGCAGCGATGTCTGCTCTACATTAAATACGGCGGGCATTAACACGAAATAGTTCTCATGCATTGCCATAGAGGCAGTATCGTTCAAAATTATTTTTTTATTGAAGGCTCTCCCCGACAAGCTAGTGGCAGATATGCTGCATTTCCATTTAGCGATAGGCTTAGTGGGGAATCCATCGATTTGCCAATATCCGAACGATGTCAGATCGACATCATGGAGATAGGCGGCGCTCAAAGAAAAGGGCCATATTTTTTTTTCTAGATCGATAGTGGTGGCCAATGAGGCCTCTATGCCTTGTGCTTGCAGCTTGTGCAGGGCTATCTCTATGGTGCCTCGAGGCTGCCGCATCAGATTTTTAAGATGGGCTTGGATGCTTAGCTTTTCAAACAGTGCCACCGTTAGATCAGGCGGGTTTTGAGTAGGCGAGCTGGCATCTGGCCGATAAGATCCGTGATGCAGAGCTACCGAACACTTCAAAGACTGCTCAGAAGCGCTTTGAGAAGACACTCCGCTCGAAAACTCCCAAATAGTTTCTACTTCGGCTTCTCCTTTTAGGTTCTGTCCCCACATAGCCGCATATGAGGAGACATCCTGCACATGCGACATAACTTTGCCTTCGACCAGACCACTGAGCCTAGAGATAGACAGATTTCCTTCCGCATGCGCATGCGGTATATCCACACATAGCTGGGATAGCTTTATCCACTCCGTTTGGTCCCAGGCAAACTGGCAAGAGCTGTCGATGGGTAGGCTGCGATAGAAGCCGGCGATATGCATACTGCCCCAAAAACCAGCTCCGCTATGATTGATAAAGGTTCGCGCTTCAAAACGCTTAATTTCCTCTTTGCATAGATAAAGGGAAGGGCTAGTAATCTCCACAAATATGCGAGGAGATGAAATATGACCTGATAAGCCGACTTGTATGTCGGCTGGCCCATAAAAAGAGCCCTTTGCAGAGGAGGTTAGAGAGCTGTCAACAGGACAGGCAGCAAAATTTTGATCAAAAATGGAAATATCTGCCACATGTGCAACTACATGCCCATTTAGCAAAGTGCCATCGGGATGCAGATCTAGCGCAGCGTGGGTCTCTAAGCGCACAGCAGGCGCTAGCTTACTCGCCGATGGCGTCTGCGAAATCTGCTTGCCAAGGGGCGGCGAACTATGCGCTTGGGCATCAGCTGGTTGAATCCTCTGCAAAGAGGCGTGTGCTCCCTCAAATTTGCATACATAGTCGTCCATCAGGCAGAATGAAGTTTCAAAAAGATCGAGCTCCCAGCCAGCTAGGATCTTATCACTTAAAGCGGCCAACCGCCCTTTCCAATGCACCTGCCCTTCGATCAGGGGGGTGCCAATCAACGGCTTTGCATTGAGATGGGCAAACAAGCTGGCCAATGATCCAGAGGCTTGTATTTCCAGCTCAAAAGGCGTGTATCCGGGCAACAGCGCGCTACTTAGGGCAGAAGCTTGCTCGGAAAATGACCCAGGGTAGATCTGAGAGAGAAGGTGATTGACCACGCCCCCCTTTCCCCCCTCTTTTTCCGGCTCCAAAATGCGCAGGTCGACAAAAACCTTATCTTTAAGAAGATGGCCGGCCAAAGTCAAATGAGTCGGCAGGGCGCCTTTATCATCCAGGCTGATAAACACATCAGCAATGGCGTGTTGCTGTACAAGATCGATTTCACATGCTCCATTCACTGTGCCCAATCTGAATATAGGCAGCTGACTGAAAGGCGTTTTGACTGTCAGGCCGTGGATGGAAAGGTCTTTGATCTCGAGCTGCAAGCTGCCTATTCCCAGCCTCTCTTCCCACACAGACACCGCGGCTTGGCTGGTCATTTCAAGTTGACTGCGCGAGGCCAGCTCGGCTGGATGCAATTGCAAGGCAGCTCCGCGGATGTGCAGATAATCAAACGCTATGTACCCTTGAGCTAGCTCCCAAGGGGAGAGCAGGCAAGTCAAAGCCTCAATGTGCAGTTGATTTCCTTCGCGATCGACGACGTGCACATCATAGGTTTCGGCTTGAAATGGCAGCCACCCCTTTACTTCCCCAAACGAGACATGCCAGCCGGTTTGCCTTTCCAGGTGTTCGGCCACATAATGGATAAAAGTATGTCGGATGCGGGGTTGTTGAAAAAGAAGCACGGCAAACAGCATCAAAGCCATGCCGACAATCGCCGCATAGAGCACGAGCTTCCAGAATATTTTGATGACCATTTTCATGCTTAAAACGCCTGTCCAATGCTAAAATAAAACTGAAAAGACTTATCTATGCCCTTGCGGGGATTCAATGGAAAAGCAATATCCACGCGCAAAGGACCTACGGGGGTATGATAGCGCAAGCCTGTGCCAGCCGACTGCAGTAACTTTTCATTGAAGCGAGGAGTGGCCTGCTTGTACACATTGCCTGCCTCATAGAAAAAAACCAAACCAAATTTCTCATTGAGGCGCATGCGCGGCTCAAAGGTGTAGATCATCATAGACCTGCCGCCTATCGGTTTTCGCTCGGCATTCAATGGGCTTACGCTCCAATAATTATAGCCGCGCAAGGTATTTTCCGAACCGGCGTAAAATAGCTCAGGTGGGGGAATGCTTTTGCGTCCAGCACCCACAATCGAGCCCAACAGTATTTTGCCGGCAAAAACAAAACGATGATCGGCCGTCAGTGGATGGTATAATGTGCCACTGAGGGTATTAATCACATAGGCCATCTTAGGCCGGTCTACCTTCCAGGTCGGAGTCATTTTGAAGTTGAAGCTGCGTCCATTGGTGGGATCCAATAGATTATTGGCCGTACTCCACTTGAGCTGCAAGGGAGCCTTCAACAATGAGGCCACGCCATTATTATCCGAATCGCCCGTTCTCAACTCCTTGTAGGAGCCACCGTAAGAAAATTTGGTGGTGGCATTCCACTGCCGATCTACCAGACCCGATATACTGAAAAATGACTCTTTAAACCCCGTGGTGGTCTCCCGCTCCATCTCGGCAATCCACAAAAAATCTTGACCGGCAACCCAAAAGTCTGGCTTGGAATATTGCAGTTTAACGTTTTGCTGCTTCCACCACGCTTCCGCAAATAAGCTCAGTTTCTCCCCTCTTCCCCACATATTGCGGTGCTCCCATGTGCCCATAACCCCTGGGCCTTGCTGGGTATTATAGCTAACCCCCGCGCTAACCGTGCGATGCCGGCTCTCTATCAGGCTGATGTCTATCGGCAGCTGTCCTTCGGCATCCAGCTCAGCCTGCGGCATAATCACTATGCTGGCAAATAGTCCAGAAGCTTCGAGGGAAACTTGCGTCTTCTCAACTAAAAGGGGATCATACACCTCGCCTTGCTTCCAAGCTATTTTTCGGCGGATAAATCCTTCCAGAACCTTTTTTTCTCCCGTCACCTGCGTCTTTCCAAACATGACGCGCGGTCCGCTGTCCACATAAAGTGTTACCGAGACAGTCATAGTGGCCTGATCGGCCACAACCTCTCTCTTGGCAATCACCGCCAACGGATATCCTTTACCAGCCATAAAACGCAACAGCGCGCGCTCGGCATCTATAATAGTCTTGGGCAAAGCGGGAGCCCTGAGTTCAACCCCGAGATCTTTGGGCATGATTAGATCATAGGCAAAGGGCGAAGGCTCCTTAGACTGAGGAGCCTGCGCCACCACCTTAAAACTCACCAGGGGATACACCGGCCCAGTATCAACCAACACCGTGATCACCACGGGACTTACCTCGGCGTTGAACCTAATATCCACCTTGGCGTTGTAGTACGCCATGCTGTGCAGCCCTTTGATCAGGTGTTCTACATCGGATTCAGCGCGCCGGTGTAGAGCGGTCAGAGTCGAAGGAGGATTGGATTCGAGCGAGACCAGTTGTGAAACTGTGCGCAAAGTATCCGAGGTGGCCTTATCGGACACCCCTTCAAAGTGCACTTGATAGGATACTTCCGCCACATCTGCAGCACATAAAGGGCTAAAAAATGGGCTAACACATACAAACATCAAAGGCAAAATGCATAAGGCGCAGAAAATTACCGCTAAAAATTTCGTCCAGGTATAGAGAAAACGTGTATAGAGAAAAGAAGTATTAGAATGCATGGTCCATATGAAAACATTGTATTTTAAGATGTTAAATGCGAATAGCGATTGTGATTATGAGATAGGCAAGGGATTAACTGCAACGAAGAAGTAGCTTAACCATGTACCAGTAACCCAAGTTGTAGCTAGCCCGATCTCCCTGAGGAACTGGCGGATCAGGGCNNGGTGGCATGGACTAGCAACTTGGGTCGATTATTTTTACTTTCCTTAAATGGAGGCTAGATAAAAATGGAGATTTTGGTTAAACTTACATTCCTCCTTGGGGATAATTGCGTTCTTTGGTAGGATAGAGCATAAAAGTACACTCCTTAACACCCAGACGATCATTGCATGAATGACTTGAACGATCACTTAAACATCTACGTCGACCGCCTCCGGATGGGACAGCAACACGAAATCGATGAAGTGCTGCCTCCTGATTTCCTCGATGTGCATGACCAGAATTTGTCCTATAACGACGACGTGACTGTCGAAGGCGAAGCCTATTTAGCAGAAGACACCTTGGTGGTGCACTTTACCACTGAAACCACAGCGTGCCTGCCCTGCTCAATCTGCAATGAACCTGTGACAGTTCCTATCAGACTGGAAAANNATATCGTACTGGAAACGCCCCATTTCGCGGAATGCCACCAAGGGGTCTGCCCGCAGCGGAAAACCATAGGCAAGTATTTAAAGGAAGGTCCTACTTCCCAAAAAAATGAGAACAGCAATGAAGGATATCATCCTTTTGCTGATCTATAGTTATGAACATGACAAATAAGCATAAATTAGGCAAATAATGCATAAGTAATGATGCATAAGTTTGTAAAGAGGAGATTTCAACCATGGCTGTACCACGTAATCGCACGTCCAATTCTCGTAAAAATACCAGACGCTCCCATCATGCCAAAAAACCTAAAAATACAGTTTCTTGCGTCAACTGCCAAGCATTTAGAATCCCACACACAATTTGTGAGAGCTGTGGATTCTATCATACGCGCGCAGTAAAAACAGCCGCAGCAACTGTAGCAGAGTAAACTCAGAGCTAAATGGCGAGCTAACCAATCTGCAGCGACCAGCGACTCTTCGGCCACTTTTTGACCGAAGAGCCAAAAGTAGAAAGTTGAATTCAATCACTCACCTGTCGTTTGCTGAGCACCACCTCTAAAGGGATCTGGTGTGGCATTATGAAACGGATCAGGCGCTACCTGTTTAAACGGATCTGGATCTGCTTGTCTAAACGGATCTGGGTCGGTTTGTCTAAATGGGGATGGATCTATTTGTTTAAAAGGTGATGGGTCAATGTGATTTATGGTAGGATTTGACCCCACATCAGAGTGCTGTACAGCCCCCTGTAAACCAGTGGATAGCCCCACTGTAAGGACAGAAAGAGAAAGTAGAATGAAAGTTTTAGTATTCATACATTTGCCTCTTTTTTTCTGTAACTGTCCATTAGGCCAAGCCACATCTAGTCTGGGAATCCAAATAGAATAACCAAGCTAGAGTTAGGAAGATAAACTTCTCTCATCGGGAACATGACTTACCTTCGTAAGACCCATGCGCCACTCTCTTGCAAAACTCAGTATCACTCTTCCTTGCAGTCCCACAGCTTTTCCCTTCAAGGGCTAATGGATATCAATCCCCCTCGAGTTTGCAGAGGGATCTGCTTTTTCAGGCCCACGTCCTTTACTTAAAGTATTCCAGTAGACCCATTCTTTATTATAACACATCAAATATTAATTAGCAAATCACTCCAAATAGCGCTGACCCACATAAAACATCGCATCCTTTAAAAGGAATAACACACACACTTCGATCTACGCGAACAAGATGTGAGATGTCTAAGATTGCGCCATGCACGACCAGAATAACCACCAGCTATTGTCAAAGAGTGAGCTGCACCCAGGCTTGGACATTTCACATCTTTGTCAAGCTCGAGGTGTTCAGCTAACTCTAGAAATTACCACTGTGCTTGTTTCTTCCTCAGAAAGCTTACACATGGGCGCCATGCCTACAGTTTGGCTAGAGGTTTTATCCACTAGAGGCATAAAGTTTATTGCATTATCTGAGGGCATCACAGCTGAATGTCCACCTTCAACAAAGTAGCCAGCAATAATATCTTGACAGCGCGTGTGGGTCATTTCTCCGTGATCGCGGCTAAGAAAATGCTCTCTAAACTTTAAGAAATGCATAAACATGCAAATGCTAGCTTCCAATGCACAAGGAACTACATAGGGAACATGAGCTACTTCAGCAAGAATCTTGACCTTACGCTCTTGCTGTTCGAAGTTTAAATTTCGACTTTTTTCAAGAATTTGATTTGTCAATACCATCCAACAAGAATTCTCAAGAGACCTTTGAGCAAAAGCATCGAAAATGGTTATGCTACGAGCTTTTAAAATTCCAACATCTTTAAAATGCTCATCTGTTAACTCTCTAAACGTTTTTAGGTTGAGCGGCTTTTCATCAGCTCCTATAGTTTTAGGAAGATAAAAAAGCGTATGTGTCTCTCTAACTCTTTTACCAGGAAACGCCACGGCGGGACCTTGCCAGAAGCTTTCCATGGATTTAGAAATAGTAGGTGCTGGCGATACTCTTCCGCACAGATTTTTCCACGCCTCTTCGTCTAAACAGTCAAGTTTTGTAAAGTCCGCAATCAAATTCACTAATGATGCAGGTAAGCAGCCGCCTGTTCTTTCCTTGCCAATAGTAGCACCGACAGCATAGCGCACATGCGAGGGATCTGCAATCCATTCTGCAACCCTATCTGAAGTCGGAGTATAATTGGTAATTAAATCCACTAAAACCGAAGGGAAGCTGCCCTCTGAATTTTCATTGCCAATAGCCCTGCCGACGGCTTGGCGAACCCCAAAGGGGTATGGGTGGCATTCTGCAACCCAATTCGAGGTTGTGGATGAGCTAGATGCAGGTAAAGTTAAATTCATTAATTCTGTTCTCCAATCGAACATTTCTCATTTAAACTGTTGAATAGTGTTTTTAATAAAAAACATATAAAACAACACATCTAATTAAAACACCCTTATGCTTTATTTAAGTATCTACCAGTAATGTCTTCCGATTATGACAAGAAGACGATGAGCACTCAGATTCAGAAAAAGAAAAATCTGGAATTAGATCTTCAAGCTCGCACAAAAGCGCAGGGCCATTTCTTGTATGGCCTTATCGCTTATGGAATGGCTTTTTCTATTTTCCCTTTTGCAAAATTTAACGGTTTTCCCATCGGCGACTCCGGTGGAAACTCTATGTGTCTCAGCCTTTCTTAAAGCGTGAATGCCTCGAGGATTTAAAGAAGGTGGCAGAATGACGCGAGCACGAGGAGGAATTACAATCGTCAAATTAAAGCGGTTTCCATGGGAGGCAGGCATCTGGGAAGCAGGTGCAAAGGCCGTTGAGGAGGGGCCTGATGAAAGGGGCAGGTTATTAACAGAACTCATAATTGATCCTTTGTTTGGGGTGTTGCCCTAAATTATAATGTATATATGTGAAGATCGCTTAAAGATGTGGTTATTTATAAATTAATAGGAATTTCAACACACTTGTGCAACCCAGACATTCAGGATGCTTTAAATCTTGATATTTATTTTCGATTAAATTATGATGTTTTTTTTGAAACAAAGGTTAATTTAAAGAAATGACGATCTCTTCATATTCAACATATCCCACATATTTAATGCAGCATCGCACCCCATCGCCGGCCTGCAGCGCACCTTTGTCCAAAGCCCTTTCTGAAGAAGCCACCCTTAAAGAGAAAGAACGCTTTTATACGCTTCAGCTTTTGAATGACTCACCACAGAAGATGCGTTTGGAAAGCATCAAACAGACCACGTATAGCCTATCGGAAACGCCAACTATCGCCCCCACGCTCATACAGCTGTGCACTGCCTTGCGAGACAGACTGCGCGATGCAAAAATTATCGATGAAGATCCCTGGCTTTTTGGCGGAGCAGCTTGCCATGCACTTTCAGGGCTCGATTTTGTAGACGCAGATATAGCATTTTATCTTATTGATCCAGATTTTCAGGTAATTGAAGAAATAGTGATCGAAGAGCTTCAAAATTTTTGGAAAATGCAGAAAGCTAAGCCCCCTTCGAGAGAGGAGATTTTAAAGCAATACATCACTAAGCGCACTATTTTCAAAGATCGCTCAGGCTCTATACTGGGATTGTTTGGCAAAATAGATCTGAAATTTAACTGCCTCGATGAATTTATATCAAAAAAAAGATCAAACGTTTCGAATTCCGATGGATTTCAAGTATGCTTATTTGATGACCGCGTAAGGTGTGCCTATGATGCCTCTTATCACGTGCATCGCGAGGATTTTGAAAACTCTCTATACCATCTGACTGAACGNNAAGAAGTTAAAGATTTAATTTTCCGCCTTTTACACAAAATCAGCCAAGGCTTTGAATTGGCCCATAAGCCGATTTTGCAAAATGCTTTAGTCAAACTCAAGGCCAATTACAAAGAAGATCAACTCCTCCACCTTACCCGCAATCATTGCCTCAACCATTGCCCTGAGGACCTGGCAGGCCAAGCTATTTTTTTTCTCAACTTTTTGCGCGTAGTTTTGCACTTTAAAGATACACGCGATCAAAGCAATTACTGCCGTTTCATTGCGCAGATGTGGCACGTCATCACTCAGACCTCCCATCCTGCAATTGAGCTTATCGCCGCACAACCAGCCTTGACCGCGCCTATTTTAAATGTTCTGGCGGGCTTATTGCTTTACGCCTGGGGAAAAGGCACGACCCCTGCCCTGCAGGCCTATAGCTTCGCCTTTATGAAAAAAAAAGATACACCCAGACGGCATTTTGCCTTTTTACAGGAATTCAAAA
The DNA here is from genome assembly GCA_003164155.1 of Parachlamydiaceae bacterium. Classification (GTDB taxonomy): domain Bacteria; phylum Chlamydiota; class Chlamydiia; order Chlamydiales; family Parachlamydiaceae; genus BOG-1457. Next base: position 11,400 of record PLSG01000162.1, read on the forward strand.
CGCATTA
>PLSG01000049.1 GCA_003164155.1 Parachlamydiaceae bacterium
ATTAACTGGCTGTTGGCAGTTATCCAGCTTTAAAAGTTCTGACATAGTTCTCATGTAGGTCCTGAAATCATGCAAGCGCGAATCGATAAGCCGTTGTTTCACCCCGCCCTTAGATACGTTCTTGGCTCTGACGCGGTAGATTTTCTCTATTAGAGAATCTGGGATATTGGTATTCTTTGCTATCTCAGATGGTAGTCTCCAGCTAAAAGCACGAAATAATAGAGCATACAGTCTGCGCTTGTGGCTGCTAAGGCTATTTAGGTCGTCGTGGTGAGCCATGCCGTCAATACTTATGACTGTATTTACTTTGCGCGCGATAGACGAGTGACGCTGTAGCATGCGCGTTATAATTACTCCCCCGAAACCAACACCAACAATAGTCACTTTTCTTTTACGGAACCTATAGTTAACGACCGTAGCTAAATATTCGGCTAACTCATCAATTGTTGGTTTATCGTGGATCTTATATAAACTCTGGTGGTTATTGAAGCCAGGTAATTCGGGTACCGTAACATTGCCATATTTGGCCAGATCCTTAGCTAAACCAAGGTAGTTTGATAGCGTCCCGAAATGACCATAGACAATCAATATATTATGATTTTTATGACCACCCGCCGGAATGTACATAATCTGGCCAACTAAACCCGCTAAGTTTATGGACGTAGTATATTGGTCGGCAATCGATAAGTTCTTCATATAGTGTAATAAAACTCTACCCCAGATACATCTCCGTAACAAGCATAACCCTAATGAAAATTGGCTTCGACTATCAACCCGATCAATTCCATCAACTTTAAACAATGTTGGTGTACAATTGATTCATGCAGAATAATAACCTCAAGCTAAATTATAAAAAACCTATCGTCGCAATTGACGGTCAATCAATTTTCATCACGGAGCAAGGCCCGATCAACCTCGTCTTTTTTCAGATCAGAGAACAGAGCGCTGAGGGAGTTGAGGCAGACGTAGTTGCCGCTGTCAGGCTACACACACTCGACGAGCTCAAGGGTCTTCAAAAACTAATTGAAGACTCCATTAAGAAGCACGAGACGCGAGAACCCTAGCGGTAATCCGCATATCTTTTTGTGTCTCGAAGGTAAATAAGGTAAACTTCTATCTGTTGTTGGGGCGTGGCCAAGTGGTAAGGCAGCGGTTTTTGGTACCGCCATCCGGAGGTTCGAATCCTTCCACCCCAATATTGCCCACATTCTCTCACAGTATATTTTATCCTTACGCAATAACACGCGGTGCATATAATCTACCCATGACTGATATAAAACGCGACGCACTACTTTTCACTGGATCTTCCCATCCAACCCTAGCTCAAGAAATTGCCGCCATTCTGAAAATTCCTCTGGGCAAAATTTCACTGAAGCAGTTTCCCGATGGTGAGATCAATATCGAAATCCTGGAAAGCGTGCGCGGTCGCGATGTATTTGTGGTACAGTCGGTAGCACTGAAGCCCAATCACTATTTAATGGAACTGCTGATCATCATCGACGCCTTGAAACGCGCCTCTGCTAAAAGTATCACAGCGGTGATCCCCTACTTTGGATACTGCCGACAAGACCGCAAAAATGGGGCGCGGGTGCCGATCACCGCCAAGCTCGTAGCTAACTTGTTGGAAACATCCGGTGCTACACATGTCCTGACTATGGATCTGCATGCTCCCCAGGTGCAAGGCTTTTTCGATATCCCCGTGGATAATATTCATGCCGGGCCAGCCATGCTGGACGAAGTAGCCAAACTCGAATTAAATGATCTGGTGGTAGTCACGCCAGACATTGGCAGTGTCAAACTAGCCCGCTCCCTGGCTAAGGAAATGGGAGCAGAATATGTAATTATTGACAAATCCCGCATAAGCCCCACTGAAGTTGAAGTGGTTAGCCTGATTGGAAATGTCAAAGGAAAAAATGTACTTCTCGCTGACGATATCTGCTCTACGGCAGGAACATTAGTGTCAGCCGCGAAAGCGTGCCATGAGGAGGGTGCCAAGAGGATCTTTGCGGTAGTCACACATGGAATTTTTGTGAGTGGCGCTCTGGAAAAAATAGACGCAAGTCCGATTGAAGCACTATTGATAAGTAACACTATCCCTTCTATAAGCAGATCTCCGAAAAGCTCGAAGCTGATCTCGGTATCTGTGGCCGCCCTTTTTGCGCATGCGATAGACTGTATCGCATCAGCAGAGTCCATTTCTTCCCCTTGTAACACTGTATGTAAAGCTAAGTAAATAGCCGGATGTACTTTGGCCTTAGATTTAGATCCCTATAGCTCGGCTTTGCATTAAAATTTTGACTTAAGTTTAAGAATGAGTTTACGCATAAAGACGTTAACCAAGACCCTTGGAGGATTATGAAGCTAGAGATTTTGAATAGAACTGCGGACAAAAAAGCTACTATTAAAAAGCTGCGCCGCGAAGGGTACATTCCCGCCATCTTGTATCAGCATGAAAAAGAAGGCAAGCCTATTTCTTTGTTAAATAGCGCTTATATAGCCAACTCGCGCCATATAGAACCCGGTCATTTGCCTACCACCATATTCACCTTGGTAGATGAAAAGGGCAAAGAGCATAAGGCCATCGTCAAAGAAATCCAATATAATGTGGTCAACTACGGCATACTGCACATCGATTTCGAAGAACTTGTGCCCAATAAGTCCATCGATGTCAAAATCCCCATCAAGCTAACTGGTGAAGCTGACTGCATAGGCGTGAAGCTCGGAGGCGTTATCCGCCAAGTTATCCGCCATGTCAAAGTGCGCCTCACCCCAGAAAAGCCAGAAGATTTGCCCAAAAACTTTGTGCTCGATGTGCAAAACCTAGGACAAAGACAATCTAAACGCTTAAAAGACATCGAAATGCCAGAAAGCGTCAGACCACTTGTAGACCTCAATGAAGTGGCTGTAGCCATAGTGAAACGGTAAACGGCAATTAAAGCTTAAGTGAACATGCAGTGAAGCAGTATCTCGTTTTAGGACTGGGAAACCCCGGCACAAAGTACGCGATGACCCGGCACAATTTGGGATACATGGTCGTCCAGGCCCTGGCCAAAAAGCAGGGCTGCGCTTTGAAGGCTGACAGCCATTTTCAAGCGCTCACTGCCAAGGCTGTCATAAGAAGCACTCCAGGGGGTGATCCAGAAGGGCTTACCCTGCATTTAGTGCTGCCTACCACTTATATGAACATTAGTGGAGTCGCCATGCGGCGTTATCTCGACTACTACAAGATGAGTGCGGATCAGCTGATCGTGGTGACGGATGACATAGCCCTTCCCTTCGGAACAATGCGCATCAGAAACGAGGGCAGCGCCGGGGGGCATAATGGCCTAAAAAGCATCGAAGCCTATCTAAATACCGCTCACTATGTGCGCGTGAGGATGGGAATCGGCAAACTGGAAAGCCCGGCGACTGTTTCAGCCCTGAGTTCAGCGGCTGGCAGCAGCCCAGATGCGGCCAAAGAATCAAGCAAGGGATCTAGCGAACAGCCCTTAGCTGACTATGTCTTAAGTCCTTTTAGCAGCGAGGAAAAAGCTCAGCTGACAGAGTTTGTGATACGTGGGGTCCAGGTTACAGAGCGTCTTTTACATGAACACGTCACGGTAGTGATGAATAGCGTTAATGTTAAGCCTCGAAAGCCCGCAAAAGAAGACAAGGAAAAAGCAAATACCCTTAAACAAGGGACAGGAGAACAAGCATGAAGCAGAAATTACAAAACCTTTATGAAGGCATGTACATCATCAGTTCAAAATTGAGCGATGACGCCCGCCATAAAGCGTTTGACAAAATCCAGAAAGGGATCACTGAGCGCGGTGGTGAAATCGTAAAGCAGCACGATCAAGGACGTCGTCGACTAGCCTATGACATCAATGGCAATCGCGAAGGATTTTACTATCTCGTTTATTTCAAAACAGATCCTTCGGCCATTTTGGAAATGTGGAATGAATACCACCTAAATGAGGATCTCATCCGCTTTATCACCTTGCGTACAGAAAAGGTGATGGAAAAGATTGAATTTAAAGCCCTCATTGATCAATAGAGAGCAAACAGTCGGATCAAAAAGTCGGATCAACAAGGAGAAAGCCATGATTCCAACAAGAAGACCTCGTCCTACCTCGGATGCCAGCCTAGACGGGCGCACAAAAAAACGCAAACGCTGCCCTTTTACCGCTGCGGGCATCAAAGAAATTGACTACAAGGACATAGACACTCTGGTGAAATTTATCACAGAGAGAGGTAAAATTCTCCCAAGGCGCATTACAGGAGTTTCCTCACATCACCAGAAACACCTGGCGTCGGCTATCAAGCGCGCGCGCCACATGGCACTATTGCCTTTTGTAGCTGAAATTTAATGTACAGGTTTACTATTAATTAGGAGAAAATGATTATGCCTATAAAAGTACTGCTGCTCGAAGATGTTCAAGAACTTCGCAGCGGAGATATCGTTAATGTTAAACCTGGATATGCACGTAATTATCTTTTACCGCAAGGGTTTGCCATTATAGCCGACAAAAAGGCCATTCGGATGCAAGCACGCTTGCAAGAGACCAGATTGCAGCAAGCTGTGGTGGATAAAAAAGAGTCCGAGCAACTCAAAGGGCAACTCGAAGGCGTAGTGGTCACATCTACCGTTAAAGTCGATAAAGATGGCCATATGTATGGATCGGTGAATGCTTCCGATATCGTCGAATTGCTACAATCCCAAGCACAGATTGTGGTTGAAAAGCGCTCTGTCATCCTGAAGCAGGCCATCAAAGATACTGGCGTGCACACTATTAACATCAAGCTCAAAGAAGGCATCACTTCCTCTTTTACGCTGAAAATAATAGCTGAGGAAGTTGCTGCAGAAGCCGAAGCGGCTTCTTACCACAAATCCAGACAGAACAACCGGGCAGCTCAAGCTCAAGCCAAAGCGCTAGCGCAAGCTCAAGCTCAAGGGAATCCAGCTTAGCCAAACGTTACATAGCCACCCGCGTTCTTTGTGATTTTCGCGATGAAAGCCCATCGATAATGGTCTCTGTGCCAATGTCGATGGGCTTTCATTTTTGCAATGACCAAAAAACATATGGCGGCTGTGGCGCTTGTGATCCAATCCTGCCATATCTCCTTAATTCACCCCCGAATGGGGGTGAATGCAAAAGATATGGATTATGAGAAAGGCCTGCAGGCTTTTAAAAAAAGATTAAAGATTTAAGGAAAATTTCCCCTCAATGCGTAGCTACCTCTCCTATCCTTTCCATCTTTTACATCCTCTAAAATTTTCAGGATAGAAAAGATGCGCATACTAAAAATATTTCTACTCTTGACGGCAATTTCATGCGGGGCCTTTTCTTGCTGCGGCTGGCGACCAAAAAGTGTAGAATATCAAGAGTTTTATCACCATCTCAGCTCGGCTCAAAAATCCCCGGCAAAGCCTGAGCCATTTCCAGTGTTCAACTCCCCTAACAATTCTAAAAATGCCTCAAGAGAAGCTTTTTACTTAGTCATATTAGTAGATGCTCAACACCTCGATTACACAGACAACCGCTCCTTCTTACAAACCGTCGCCAAGCATCCAGATAGAGGAAGTAAAAGTGGAGATGTCGGTCACGCCTGGATATATCTGCATGGTATCAAAAATGCGCAAGTGGTGGAAATTGAAGGAGGGCATTCAGGAGAACTTGGCCTGAGGCAACCGAAATACTTTGACGGGATCATGCAAAATATTGCTCGAGGAGACCCCAATCCCATTAGCTACTTGTGGTGTACACAAAAAGATGGATTCTTTCAAAAGGGCTCAGGGGGACACATCCCTACCTTTGCCGCCAAGCTACCTATCACCGAAAAACAATTTGATGCGATACTCGCCTTTATTCGAAACTACGATTTTAGAAATTATGCCCTTACCCAAAACCAATGTACATCATTTGCTTCCCAAGTGGCAGAAATTGGAGGACTCATGTTGGAAGGCGAGCTTACTATGCAATTGCAATCCACCCTAGATATGGGCCATTATCAACTTTGCTTGTGGTCCGAGCCTCGCTACAGAGAAATCACCATTTCCTCTCCAGACATCTTAGAACGCAGTCTTATCAAAGCGGTTAGAGCCGGCCGAGCCACATGCGCTTTAGCATGGTATCTGCAAAATCATGCTCAAACGGACTGGTCGACAAATATGCAACAGGCTTTTCACACATTCGTGCGATTTCCTTCGCGCTATTTCAAATGGCTGCACATCAGTGCCATGCCAGAACAAACCAAGCAAGTGCCGCCGCGCTAAATGGATCAATACTAGTACACTGTCAAATGTGAATTTACGGATTTGAGTAATTAGGCCTACATGAAAGCTCCTTGGAGTCTTTGTCATGCTAATGTTGCGATTTTATTCACTATACAGCACGCCTTCAGCGTGCGAAATATTACTTAATTTACCTAGGGCGTTGCCCTAGGAAAACCAGATAAATGTTTCGCACGCTGAAGGTGTGCTGTATGGTGAATAAAACCACGACGTTAACATGACAAAAGCAAAGAAAGCTTTCGCTCAGGCCAAATCAGTAAATTTAACCTTGACAGTGTACTAGTACACTGTCAAGGGTAATGCGCAAAGAGGAAAGTATTTTTTCCTTCTTTGCGTTCTTTGCGAACTTGGTGTGTTTCTTTGCGTTTAATTTTCCTAGAAGAAGCTGTTACAATAACCTAATTCACTGCTGGGATTTGCTCTGCTGGTTGCAATGTGGGGCTATCAACGGCCACACCCATAGCGTGCAATCCATTGTCCACATATAGTATGGCTCCGGTGATAGCAGACGCCAAAGGCGACACTAAAAATGCTGCCGTAGCGCCCACTTCGTTGGCTTCTAAGTCTTTTTGTACAGGAGCATTGGCTTTAGAATAGGCCAACATCTTGTCCACAAAACCAATAGCCTTGGCAGCGCGGCTTCTCAATGGGCCGGCAGATATAGTGTTCACGCGCACGCCCCACTTCCTGCCAGCTTCCCAGGCCAAGACGCGCGTGTCGCTTTCCAAAGCAGCTTTGGCCGAGCTCATGCCCCCGCCGTAACCTGGAATAGCACGCTCTGAAGCGATAAAGGTAAGTGAAACGGCCGCTGCGCCCGATGGCATGAGTGGTCCGAATTGGCTGAGCAGGCTGACAAAAGAGTAGGCCGAAGCACTCACTGCCGCTAGGTAGCCTTCACGCGATGTCTCCAGCAAGTTTTTTTGCACTTCAGGGGCATTGGCTAAAGAATGCACTAAGATATCAATCTGCCCAAAATCGCGCTCTACAGCTGCCGCTACTTCCGAAATGGTAAATCCAGCACAGTCTTTATAGCGCTTATTTTCCTTCACTTCTTGCGGGACGGACTCTGGCGTATCAAAGGCCGCATCCAACGGATATACCTTGGCAAATTGCAGCAAGGATCCATCCGATAGCTCGCGCGATTTGTCAAACTTCCCCGCAGCCAATCCACCCGTGAAGATCTTGAGCACGGGAGGCCAAGTGCCTACGATAATTTCAGCTCCGGCTTCGGCCAGTGCTAAGGCTATGGCCCAGCCATATCCTTGATCATCACCGACACCTGCTACGAATGCTTTTTTACCTTTTAAATCAATATTTAACATAACGTCTCCCTTTGTAGTGTAATGGAAACAGTTATAGCACATGTGCCGGTAAATATTGAATACAAAAGGTCAAGCTTATGCTTTTTTGAACAAGAGATTCGCTATAGGGTCCGTTGTGCTTTGAATTTAACCATTGCCTTGGACTGACTTTTTTTGGGCTTGATAATTAGAAAATTGGCGTCATAGGTCAATATGCCCAATAAAATTGAACAGATAACCCGATCGATAAAGACATCGTATTTCTGGGTGTTCGAATAGGGGTTGCCCCTTAATGGATCTGCCACGCGGATGTTGCGGGTTTCTTTATCATAACCGCATAAGATCACAAAGTGCCCGGCGGGCTCTCCCCGAATATCGTCGAAAGAATTTGTGGCGCCCAATTCGCGTGGACTGCGGTATAGGAAGTTGGAATTTAGTCCCGTGAGCATAGGTATGTTCTGAGTGAGGTGCTTGCGCAACATATCGCGCGTAAGGTCCTCCATTTTGACCTCACCCCCTAACTCAAAAAATTCCAGATAAGCTCGCGTCTCGAGGATCAGCTTAATATCTTTTTTGAAAGCCAGCTGCTCATTCAAGCAGCGAATCATCTCCCCCCTATCCCTCTTAAACCAAGTGGGATCAAATAATTGCACGTTATATGAATAGATGGTGGCTTCATATCCCCGTTTGAGAGCATGACAAGCTAGCCAAACTGCCAAAGTGCCGCCGCCTTCAAATGCATGCACCTCTTGAATCACACTCTTCAGATCGATGTTATCCTTATAAAATCGGTATAGAGCATGCAAGCACGTGGGACCGCAAGTGGTATCATCTGGCTGGGGCAGTATTTCCAAATCGAGAGAATTTAAAGCGGCCATATCAGACCTCGTAACTGTTCAGATCCCCCCGGAGGAACCGAAGGGGGGATCTGAACTAAAATTTAGAATTTCATGGATGACGCACGTGAGCTTATAAGCTTTTGCATGCACTTTAAGGATTAGAAAAGTTTTAGGCACAAGGCCATACCTCACTTTAGATGCATTCCGCTTTCCGTTACAACTGTTTTTTTGACAGCCTCTGCTAGAGGCTAAGCAAATCTACCTCAAGTTGAAAAGATAGACCTATACAGAGCCCCTTGAAGGACTTTTTGCCAACAGCAATAGGTTTTGGACAATCTCATCTTGAGAAGCCATCCTCACAATATTTGCGCGCCGCCTGGTCGTAACCCCCTGCATGGGCATACTATGGAGAGGTCGGGAAGAGCTTAGCGGCAAAACAGGCGTAGATAATTTTGGGGTATGCAGGGGATTAGATACCGCAGGGCTTCCTTTCAGAGTGAATCTGACAGTTTTATGTGCCTTCTTGGATGCGTCAAAAGATGTAGAGCTTTGCGCGCTGCGCTCGACTGTCCCAGGCTTTTGAAAGAATGATCTTGTTTTAACTTGAGTCTGCTTATCACCCAAAAATAAAGCTGTCATAGGTACGCGTGGTGCCGTCAAAGGTGTCCTGCTCTGCACAATCGGCGATTTACCCTCTGCATGCTCGGTGCCTGGCACGCTGGACATATGAGAAGTATTTTGCGATAAGCTGCTTAAATATTTTTTCATTTCCGCGACCACGCGTATATAGCGCATGTCCCCCTCAATTCTAGCTTTTATAGTTTGCAAATTATGCCGCTTAATTTCCCATTCAACGCTATTGGGAATTTCTTTCTCCGTGGCCATCCATATAAGCTCAATCTCAATTTTTTGTATTTGAACTTGAAATTCTCGCACACAAAATTCAGC
>PLSG01000548.1 GCA_003164155.1 Parachlamydiaceae bacterium
CTCAGAAACCCGTGAAAAGTTTGGATTTGCCCCAAGCCGAGAATCGCTTCCATTTTACCTTTGCCAAATTCATCGAAGTTTTTCTGGAAAAAGAGCATCCACTAGTGATCTTTCTTGACGATTTGCAGTATGCCGATCATGCTTCGCTTAAGTTGCTGCAGCTTTTTGTGGGCACTTCGACCAGAAAGCATCTGCTGATCATCGGAGCATATCGCGATAACGAAGTGGATTCTTCCCATCAATTATCGGTGACGCTGGAAGCAATCCACCGTGCCGGAGGAAGAATCAATAAACTTTTTTTAAATCCCTTAGAACTAGGACCCCTGCGCAATTGGCTACAGGATGCCTTTCACGGCACCCAAGGGGATATGCATGCGCTGGCCGAGGTTGTGCAACACAAAACTCAGGGCAACCCATTTTTTGTGATCCAATTTCTCAAAATGCTTTACAAGGACAAGCTTTTGGATTTCGACTCCGTGAAGATGTGTTGGACGGCAAAATTGCCAGAAGTCCTTCAATTGCAGGTGACTGACAATGTGGCAGATCTGATGAGCCAAAGACTGCTTTCCATGGATGAGACTACGCGAGCCCTGCTGAAAATTGGAGCGGCAGTGGGAAATACCTTTGATCTGCGCACCGTGGCGTTATTGAGAGGGACATTCCCTGCTCAGACAAGGCAAGACTTTTGGCCGGCTTTGCAAGAGGATTTGATCTACCAGCATCATTTGCCCTATGCCAAACCCCAGATGAATTTTGCTGAAGATGAATGCTCGCACATCACCTATAGCTTCCAGCACGACCGCATACAAGAGGCTGCCTACGGCCTAATTCCCCCAGAAGAGATTGCTCAACTGCATCTCAGCATTGGGCTGGTGTGGCTGCAGCATATGCCCGTTGAAAAGCAGCGGGATAAAATCATTGCCATGGTCGATCAATTAAACTATGGCGAAGGCTTAGTCTCTGATGGACAAATGCGGGAAAAGATGGCTCAGCTCAATTTGCAAGCTGGTGAAAAAGCCAAAAGTTCCTCGGCCTATGCTCCCGCCATGCAATACTTTTCCGCCGGCATTAAGTGGCTGGAGAGGGATTTATGGAGCAAACACTATGCTTTGGCCTTGCCCCTATATGAAAACCTGATTCGCTGTGCTTTCTTTTTAGGTGATCATCAGCAGATAGAAGAAAATATCGCATGCGTTCTGAGGCATGCCAAGACGGTTGAAGAAAAAATCGATCTGTACTGTCTGAAAATACGCCTCTACACACAGATGTCAAAATTTCGAGAATCCTTCCTGTGTGGAGCGGAAGTTTTAGGGCTGCTGGGCTATACCTTTAGATATCCTCCTAAATCAGTGGTGGTGTTTTTTGAAATGGTGGTCGTCATGGGAAGACTGTTCCTCTATGGACTCGACAAGCTCGACCAGCTGCCCCCTTTGGAGGATGTGCGCACGCTTCAAAGGCAAAAAATCCTCAACGCCATGGTGCCTGGAGCGATCAGGGTCGAGCCAGAGATGTTTAAACTGTTGGTCCTAAAGATCATACATCTTTCGTTAAAGCATGGCATGTCGGAGTTTGCTAAACATTCTATAGCTGTATTGGCAATATTCTTTAATTCTGAAAGGATTAGGCAGTACAAATACGGTTATCGCTTGGGTGTGACCGCCATGAAGATGGCTGAAAAAACACCCCTTTTGGCCACAAGTTTCTACACCGCATTTGTGTTCTACCTGGACATCAAACATTGGCAGTCGCCTATCGAAACCTGTATAGAGCCCTTAAAAAGATTGGAAAAAAGCTGTTTTGACTTGGGCAATATTCTTTTGGCCGCTTCTTGCCTACTGGCTGCGCTGATGCGCCGGTTTATCACGGGCATGCCCCTCGATCAGCTGCAAGACGAAATTAAGCGCGAAATGCTCCAGATGCGTCGGTATAACACCGAAATTGAGTTGTACATGCTCAAGATCTTAGAATCCGCCTGCGCCAGCTTGCAGCTTAGGCCAGAGGCCGGCCGTCTCTCCGATCAAAATGCTTACCAAGATCCACTGCCTAGCGATATCGATCCCAAGCTGGCGGCGAATCCCTACTTTGCCATTGTATACGGCATATTTAACGGTTTTTTGCTTTATCATTATGGACATTACCTCCGGGCTATCGAAGTCTCTCAAAATGTAGCGCTTTACTCTGGGCATATCCCCGGAGAGCTTTTATGGACAGTTTATTACTTCTATCGCGCGCTTGCCCTGGCGGCTGTTTGCGAACAGTTGGCTNNTGACGCAGCTCCACAAACGAATAAAAAAATGGGCGAGAGCTTGTCCGGTGAATTTTTTACACAAGCATTTGCTGCTTTCAGCTGAGATAGCAAGATTGTCGGGGCATAAAGCACCTGCCTTTAAGTTATATAGGCAAGCGGGTGAAGCTGCTGCGGCAAATGGGTACATCTATGAGGAGGCGCTAGCATATGAAAGACTGGGCAAGTTTTATTTGTCCGATAAGCAGATGGCTTTGGGGTTGTTTTATCTAACAGAAGCGTGCCATGCCTATGCTAAATGGGGCGCTGAGGGCAAAGTCGCCTTGCTGCAGCTCACATATCCCGACATGCTGAAGGATGGCACGCCTTTTGATCTGCGGCGTTCTGAGGATGGGAGATGGCAAAATCTAGCCAAGGGGGAAACTGTAGCTCCACCGCTTTCTTCAAAAGACGACTTTGATGCCTGTCTGGTTATCCAAGTCTCACAGCTCCTTTCCAATGAACGTTCGTTGGAAAAGCTCTTAACTAAGCTCATGCACATTATCATCGTCAACGCAGGGGCTAATCGCTCTTTTTTGCTGTTGTGCCAGCCCGATCAGCAGTTATTGGTGCAGGGGGAGATCTGTTTGGATGAAGGCCATGTGAAATTGCTGGAGGGCGCTCCCTTGTCGCAAAAGCAAGACAAACTCTGTCTGGCTGCAGTTTCCTACGTGGAAAGAAGCGGCAAAACTCTTTTGCTCAACGATGCTATCGGCGAGGGAAATTTCATTGAGAACCCTTACATCATTGCCAATAACGTGCTTTCAGTGTTGTGCATGCCCTTGATGCATCAAACCAAGCTGATCGGCATCCTCTATTTGGAAAACACGTTGAACAAGGGGGCTTTTACCGCAGAGCGTCAATTGATTTTGTCGTTGCTCTCTTCTCAAATGGCCATATCTATCGAAAACTCTCTGCTTTACTCTAACTTGGAAGCTAAAATTGAAGAGCGCACCAAATCTCTGCGGCTCCTGCAAAAGCAAATGGCCCAAAAGGAAAAAATGGCATCGTTGGGGGTACTAAACGCAGGTATTGCGCATGAAATAAAAAATCCCCTTAACTCCATCATCAACTTTTCAGCTTTCTCCACCTCCCAACTCAAGACATTTCAGAGCATCTTAGAAAAAGAGCGCGGAGGCTCTTTTAGCCAAGAGCACGCGCAGGTTTTAAACGCCGTTTTGACCTTGAGCTCACACTTGCAAAGCATTGTGAGCCTAGGCAAAGGCATCGCCTCGATAGTGAATCAATTGGACCGAAAAATTTAAGCTAGTTCTTTTTATCGCCATCCATGGCGCAGCGAAAGCCCAGATGATTCAAACTGGTGTCTGGACACGTTTTCATCCTGGCTGAGATGCGGTATCCCTTGCAGTAGCTGGCGTGGCACAGAAAAGATCCTCCCCTGTGCACATATTTTTTGGCATAGGGTTCTTCTGGATCAAAACTTGTCGCCGGCCCGGTGGGGTTTATGGAAATGGCCTTTTTGGCTTCTTCGCGGTAATAGTTAGCATTGTAGAGATCAGCGCACCATTGCCAGACATTCCCCGACATATCGAATATTCCATACGAATTGGGCTTAAAAGTGGTCACGGCGGTAGTTCCCATATAGTTATCGGGTTTGGTGCTTTTGTAGGGAAAAGCCCCTTGCCAGATATTTGCTTGGGGATTTTCCTCGCTGAATTCAGCATTGCCCCATACGTAAGCGATATCATCAGCTCCTCCTAAGGCGGCATACTCCCATTCCGCTTCCGTGGGTAGCCTTTTGCCGGCCCATTTAGCATAAGCTTGAGCATCAAACCAGCTCACTTGCACTACTGGATGATCTTCTTTGCCCTCTATGCCGCTGTCTGGCCCTTGGGGATGTTTCCAGTCGGCGCCAGGCTTCCATTCCCACCAATTGCGGTTGCTTTTTAAAGATATAGGGCCGGCGGATGGCTTAAAAACTAAAGAAGCGGGAACTAGCAGAGCGAGATCTGGCTTAGGCGTCCCAGGGGGCACCTGGCTCATAATCTCCTCCATCGAAGGGGCTTTTTCGGCCGTGGTTACATAGCCTGTGGCTGTGACGAATTCCTTGAATTGTCTATTGGTAACTGGTGTGGTGTCTATCCAAAATCCGCTTACTTTAACTCGATGAGGGGGTTTTTCGTCTTTTTTGGCGTCCTTGCTACTCGATCCCATGGTGAATTCACCCTCAGGCACCCAAACCATGCCCTTGGGTTTATCTGAAGAAGCGGTAGCGGTTGCCAAATGGGGAAAGCGCGCGGGTAGCTGCGAACAGCAGCTGGAGCCGTGGGTATGGCTGGCTAGCATCAGAAAAATTGGCAGATACCACCGCCAGTTAAGTACCTGAGATATTTTCGATAGCATCATGGGTATTTTTAGACCTTTTTTATGGACCGAATCTGAGGAGGGTTTAAAAAAAGCCCTGTCAAATCGAGTTTATGATTTTTTGAGTTAGAGATCGCAAAGGTGGCTGATCAGATTCCCCTTTGGAGGAACCGCGGGGTATGTGATCAGTTACTCGCAAAGTGGAGATTAATGCATCAAAAAAATAAATGTAATCATTATTTTGATTGGAAGTTTACGTTTGGCTATCAGGGCAGGTTTTTTGCACGATATGCGCGTTGATTTGACTCCATGTGGGATTTCGTTCTAGCAGCGCTAGAATATCTGCCAGGCGAAATTGGGGATTAAGGGGATAGAGAGATTCCAGAATGTTCTTCACGAGTTCAAAGTCTTCTATGGTGTCTACTGTCCAGCGATGCCTGGCTGACGGGCTGGGAGCTTTGAAGTCGTGCAGTCTAAAGAGCTCGGGGTGACGATATATGTAGGGGGTGACGTGTTCCCTTTCCCATGGATCGCGCGCATGTGCATGCGCGGTGGCAAGAGTTTGAAAACTAAAAATCTCCACATCCAGTCCCCTGGGAAAACTCTGGCCATTTGAAAGATATGCGCCAGAATCATGCAGATGTTGGAAAGTTTTTATCATCTGATCGACGATATCGGGGTCAATCAGCGGGCAATCGGCTGTAATTCTGACAATGGCTTCGGGCTGGCGCTTTACAGCGGCTTGGTAGTATCTACTCAACACATCTTCTTCGCTGCCTCTAAAAACGGCGACCCCTTGGGCTTGGCAATAAGCGCAGATTTCATCATCAGCTTTTTGGGTGGTGGTTAAGACGACAAAGGCCTGGGCATTTTTGACTTGTCTAAGCC
>PLSG01000581.1 GCA_003164155.1 Parachlamydiaceae bacterium
ATCCAAGAAAGGCAACGCCTCAGTCAAACCAGCCTGGCACAGATACAAAGCTATTGTGAAATAAACTGCGCCGATGCCACTTTGTGGGAAAACCTTTCGGCCATTAAAGAAAAGTTTGCTCAGCTAATAGAAAAGCAGGCGCAGATTGCCCAAAAACAGCTGGAAAAAACTGCCAGCCATCAGTCTATGGAGTTAGCCAAAGGGGAGGTGCAACGGCACTTGGCTGCTTTTGAAAGCGCTAAGAGCCGCACGGAAACAGCCAAGATTTTGCTGCAGAACGCCGAAGGGGCTTGCCAAGCGGCTTCACAAGGTTTGGACAATGTGCAATGGGATGAACAAAAAAATCTGCTGGCCACAGAAGCTTCACAATTAAGCTCTTTGAAGAGCGTGGTGGAAGAGCAAATGACCGCTAAATCGGCTGTAGAGCAGCATAGCTCTCAAATGCAGCACTTTCAAACACAGCTAAAAGCAGCAAACCTACAAGCCCAGCAACTGGAGGTGGAAATTGAGCAGAGCCGAGCCAACCTCGAAGAAATGGAGCGGCAAAATATTTTGCAGATTCGCTTTCAATCCCACGAAGAAGCGCGCTCCCAATTATGCACAGATGAAGCTTGTCCGCTTTGCGGATCTTTGGAGCATCCCTACGTGCATCTCTCGGCCGCAGGAAAAATCCCCTATCTCAATAATATCCAAGAGGCCTTGGCTGCCGCTCATAAAAAGCATCAGGCCCTGGAAAAAGACAGCCTAACCCTAGCCAAATCCCTCTCGGTCTGCGAAACGCACCTGCGCAATTCCCAAAAGCTGCACGATGAACATCGCGTGGCCGCCGAACGCCTGCTTCAAAAAGCGCAAATCCTATGGCAGCAGTTAGAAAAGGGGCAAGATATTTTTATTTTACCTCCGCTTGAAGAGCTGGCAGCCCGGCTTGCCAGCATAAAGGCGCAGCTGAAGGATTGCGACAAAAAACACAAAGACTACATGAACAAAGGCAAAGCCAAGGATGCTGCGCAAAAAGTGCATGAGCGTGCTTTACAAGATTACGCACAGCTGGAGCAAGGCATGGCCGCTTTGCATAAGAGGCACGAACACAGCGAAAAACACTTCCAGGAAATACTCCAAAGAATTAGCGAACTGGAAGCAGACAAGGTCAGGTTAGAAAATGCCGCTCTGGAAGAGGTCAAGCCTTATGGATTGCTTCAACTGGAAGATGCCGATCTAGATACCCTGAGAGATAGCTTACAGAAGCGCGTGGAAGCGTGGAAAAGTCAGCAGCTGCTTAAAAGGCAGTTGGAAGGCGATGAGCACAAGCTGTCTGCCGAAATGCAATTGGAGAAAGAGCGCCTTCAATGCTGCGAAAGATCCATCGAAGAACTCGCCCTCAAAAAAAGCAGCTACCAAAGTTCCCAACAAGCTCTTCAATCAAAAAGGGAAGAGATTTTTGGACACAAATCCCCCGACGCGGAAGAGACTCTTCTAGCCAAAAATGTCGAAAACGCCAAGGAGCAGTTGCAGTTGATCAAAGATGGTCTGGCCGACCTACAACATCGGACAAAAAGCACCGAGGAAGCTATCCAAGCGCTTGCCCTGCAGACAGAGCAGCGCGCTGGCCTACTGCTGGCCCAAGAGGCAGAGTTTATGCAGCAAATCCAGGCGGCTGGTTTTTCCGATAAAGAGGCCTATCAGCTGGCCTTCTTTCAAAACCCGGCAGAGCGCGAAAACTGGAGCAACCGAAAAAAAGCCTTGGAAAAGCGAAAGTCTGAGTTGAATGCCCTTAAAGCCAACGCCTTAGAAAAACTCGATCTGCTCAACCAAGACCCTCAGACGGAAGAGGCCTTCTCCGCTTTGCAGGTGCAATGGGAAGAAATGGGAGAGCAGCTCGAATCCACCAAAACGCGCGCGGCGATCTTAAAGGCCAAGATGGAAGAAAACCATAAAAAGCGCGCAGCGGCCCAAGGGGTGCAAGCCAAAATCCTCGTACAACAGCATGAAGCGCATATCTGGGGGAATCTAAGCGCTTTGATAGGCGCAGCCGACGGCAAAAAATTCCGCGATTTTGCCCAAAAGATGACTCTCGACATGATGGTCGCTCACGCCAATCAACAGCTGATAAAGATGAGCGACCGCTACCTCTTGTGTCAATCCAAAGAAGCTTCATTGGAGCTGGAGGTGGTCGATAACTATCAGGCCAGCGAAGAGCGCACCGTAAAAAATCTTTCAGGCGGCGAGAGCTTTATCGTCAGCCTGGCTTTGGCCTTGGGGTTGTCTAAGATGGCCAGCAGCAAGGTTAGAGTGGATTCCTTGTTTCTCGATGAAGGGTTCGGCACATTGGATGAAAAAGCCTTGGAAGTCGCCCTGGACACTTTAGCGGAACTTCAACAAGAGGGCAAAATCATCGGCCTGATCTCGCATGTAGGCGCCTTAAAAGAACGCATTTCCACGCAAATATTGGTGACCCCTACCTCCAGCGGTCGCAGCCACCTTGCAGGTCCGGGCTGCAGCTTTAAGGGTTAATACTGCTTCCCAAAAGGCTGAAGGCCTTTCTCATGATAGCCTAAGGCTAGGACAGTACCCTTTAGCACTACCCTTATCTTTTGCATTCACCCCCGAATGGGGGTGCGGGCATGTAGCCCAGGGCAAGCGAAGCGCAGCCCTGGGAAAGTAAGATAAATATTGCACCCCTGAAAGGGGTGCGGGCTGCATTTTGAGGACGTTTATGAAGTGATATAGGGGCATATATCGCAGATGTGGCAAAAACTACGTTTATTATAACACAGCCCGTACCCCTTTCAGGGGTACAATAT
>PLSG01000099.1 GCA_003164155.1 Parachlamydiaceae bacterium
CAGCAGCAGTAGCAGCAGCAGTAGCAGCAGCAGCAGCAGTAGCAGCAGCAGCAGCAGCTTAAGCTTAAACCATCGAGCTTCACGTGAAGCGCAGTATCTTTTTAATCCACATGCCTTGCATTCCTGCCTGGCTATTTTGGAAGAGCAAGTAAAATACCATAAAACGCAGTATGCCTCTTCAAATGAAGACTACCTCACTGGGAAAACTACGCTAGATGAAAAGCTGAAAATAAAGACATCCATATTAAAAATAATCCAAGAATCGATACCTGAAACCTGTCATACATTAAGAGAGTCTATCAGAAAAACTGAAGAAGAAATGCAGCAGATTCAATCCAAACGCGTAGCAGAAGCTTTAGCGTGTGAGCTTTTAACTAAGCAGCTTCACCATAAATTGGGTAAGGAAGATTTGGATGAGATTAGTCGTAAAATGTCGCAATCCTTTGATGTACTAGCTGCTTTGGCAATCCAGGGAGTGTCGAATGCCCTTGAAAACGGGAGTCTAAAAAAAACATTAGATAGCCAAGCCGAGCTTAAAGAAAAAAATCAATCCCAAGTTGTGGAAATGGAACGGGAAATCAAGGTAGCTGCGCCACAAATCGAAATAAAAAAAAAGATATCTGAAAATCTATTAGTGAAAATAAGCCAACTAGAAGAAGTTCAAGGGCTTTTTCAAAGATTGCGCATAGAAGGTACTCTAGACTTTAACATATCTGAAAGGGCAAAGGGTGCCTTGCCTAAAGAAAAAGAAAGAGAAAGAAAGGAAAGATGTAGTAGTTCAGTAGATCATATTCATGTTTTTAATAGAGATTCGCTTTTGTTAGGCTCTGCTATATTTGAAGAGCAGCTAAAGCATCTCAGGGCTGAGCAAGCCGCGCACTTCACTTGGGAAAAAGAACAAGATGAAAAGCAAAATGCGCAACTACAGATTATTCAGGCTGCACAAATAGAACTAAAGGAAGCTGAAGAGATCTCTGCCTCTGTGACCAGTGATTTAAAAGTATGTGAAGAAAATGTGCAGCGTTTTGCTGCAGAACGCAAATCACATGCTTCCACCTGTGGATCTTTAAGTGTTCAGCTTTCCCAGCAGTTGGGGATAGAAACTTTAAGGGAAATTGAATCTAAGTTTACATACAGCTTGGACTTATTAGGCGCTTTGCAAAAGAGCGAAGCATTAAATGCCCTTAAAGAAGCAGAACTGCAAAAAGAACTGGTTAGTCGCCAAAAGTTCATTAAAGAAAAGCATTCCGAAGTTACCCGTCTTGACCTTCAAGCTAAAGAAGCCGCTGCATGCTGCAATCTGAAAAGGCAGGCCTTTGAAGGGGTTCTCTTAAAAATAAAAGGCCTAGCGGAAGGGTGTGCACTTTTTCAGAAATTGCGTATCGAAAAAAATGTGCCTATTACCTTATCCGTAAAAGGTGTAAATCTTTTGCCTCCGGAAGCTTCAGCTAGAAGCTTTCCCGCAGCTAGCCCTAAAGAGGGAGGTGGGGTTCCTCGCGAAGGCGAAGGGGGAGGCGGTGGAGGGCCTGGCCGGGAGGTTGCAGGGCGTGGAGCAATCGGCAAAGGGAAGCGATCCCGCGCAGAAAGCTCTGCCAGTTCACGGGGAGTTAAAATTTCTAGAACCCATGGATCCAAAAAAAAGTTGGTTTCTAGAGTTTTAAGGCAAAATGCAATCAGCAGCTCCCATTTAGATGCTGAAGCGGAAGCTGATCTTCCCATCGATAAAACACCAGAATTGCCAGAAGAAAGTGCATTTGCGGCATATCCTTTACATGCATTGCTTCTGAAGGAAAATCTGAGCAGCGCAGAACTGCGCAAATTTTTAAAGGAACAACAAAGAGCTGGAACTTTAGCTAGTGGGCTCGATCTGTCAGTTGAAGGATGGTCTCCCATTCAATTAATCGCTTTTCTTGGAACACCTGAATTATTCCTGGAATTGATGGAATATAAGCCTAAATTAGGAGATAGAGTTCAGGATTGGAATCTCATTCAGCTTGTGGTGTTATCATATAGCATGAATCAGGCTCGTGTGGGAGAGGTCCTCAAGATTTTAATAGACCGTGGAATACCTTTGGGATTCCCAACAAATAAACTGCCCACTCACATTGCAGCTTATAACGGCAATGAGTTTTCTTTGAAGGCTTTACATGAGCTTTCACAGCGCAGTCCCCCTTCTTCACGCCGTCCTCCATGTATATTGAATGATTTGGATAGCTCTGGATTAGCCCCTTTGCATTACGCCTGCATGTTAGAGGACAACTTTAGAACGTTTAATTATCTTTTAAGCGTCAGTTCGGTGGATATTAATAAGATAGGAAAAGAATCAAAAACGCCTATGCATTTCGCCTGTGATTTGGGCAACACGGACGCTGTAGAGCGCCTTCTAACAATGAAAGGCATTGACCTGCTCCATCGCGACAGCGTAGGAAATACGTGTTTGAATGCCGCTCAGAATCCCTCAGAAATAGGGAAAACTTTCTTAGCTAAGGAATCCCCTCAAAGAGAGCAGCTAATCCAACACTTGATTAGGTTGGGTTGCTAAGGTGTAACAGGTCAGCTCCCCCGGAAAACCCCGGGGAGCCTGCGCATCAAGCTAGCATAGCAGTTTAAAGTCGTCGTCTTATTTACCATATAGCCCGCCTTCAGTGGGCGGAACTTTATCTAGCTTACCTAGGGAAACCCCTTAGCATTACCCATATCTTTTCTATTCACCCCCGAATGGGCATAGGCATCAACCTAAAATCTTATAGAAAAACGCCCTCCCAAATTACGAGGAAAAGATTGTTGACTAAAACGTGCTTTTCCAAATAAGATCTCCCTCGTAATTTGTGGGGCCGTTTTTCAACGATGTTTTTAGGTTGATGCCTATGCCCTGAAAGGGGTGCGGGCTGCATTTAAAGCATGTTGATCAAATGATATAAGGCCATATACCTTAGATGTGGCAAAAACTACGCTTATTATAACACAGCCCGTACCCCTTTCAGGGGTACAATATCCATCATAGCCTTCCCAGGGCTGCGCTTCGCTTGCCCTGGGCTACATGCCCCCACCCCCATTCG
>PLSG01000345.1 GCA_003164155.1 Parachlamydiaceae bacterium
AGCAAAGTGGGATCATCATGCGGTAGTAAAGAGGAAGAGGGAATGACCGCATGGTGGCGCTCTTTGAAATAATTTAAGAATTGGCGACGTATGTTTTGAGTGTGCATAGCATGCCTGACTTTCTTCGAAGATTTAATAAAAGGGTGTTAATAACAGAATAAGAAATGATAACACCCACTATGGAAATTGTCCAGAGTTAACGCAAAAATAACCCGACCAGAGAGGCTATGGCCGAGGGGAGTGGGCCCTTCCCTAGCCATCTTTGTGGTAGATTTTTTTTTACCACAGNNGAGGAGATATTAGATGACCAAAAGTGTTCCCTTCTTGGCATCGTTATAATCTTTGCATATTTCTTAAGTGTCTTTATGCATTTTTAGACATTTAAAATTTTAAAAATAGATAAGAGAGACAATATTTCGTATCTCACCCACCAGTTCTTAATCACATCTTAACAATGTTTAATTATAATATAGACAAACACATAATTTATTATTTTAAAAGGAATGGTTTCCCATGAATGTCGAGTTTAAAAATAAACCAATAGCTCCGGATGCAACATCGGCTATAGTACGTCAAGCATACGAGTACGAGCTTAAAAATCAGAAATTTAACTCCAGGCTTATTTTTGCTGTGAAGGGACTAGGCGCAACGTGTAAAGATGCCTCTAGCCATTTAGTTGACTCCATTCGACACCTTGCCTTTTCCATATTTTATGACATTTGCCGCATGGGCGCACGCCACAATATCTGCAAAGCATCCTGCATAAAGAAAGCTAAAATATTGCATACATACACCTATAGATCTTCGGCCATACATTTAGCTAAATCTTTTGGATTTGCACTTAACATACCCTTCACCATTTTATTAGGGGGTTCTTCGCCCACCAAACAGATGCAGCTGCTCGATAAATTGGGGCTATGCAAAGAGTATAGCGCTATCCAAAAAGAACTGCGCATTCATAAAAGAAGCCAAAAACTTTCCGAAGGACTGACAAAAAAGACTGGAGTTGCCGTTGCTAAAAGGGAATTTGCGCCATCTAAATCGAAAGGTCAGGTGAAAAAAGAGACTATTCAGGCTAGTAACGGGAAAAAAACAGCCACCTCATCTCCTATGCGCGAAGCAAAGCGCAAAAAATCCGCCAAGCCTTCCGTCACGCCTGCTGCCTCGCAATTTTTCCCAATTTGCGGCGTAAATGCCTCATTTAATCCATGGATGCGAGTGCAGAGCGAACTGTCCGCATTTACAAGGCAGCTAAAAAGTGTTATCCAAGGCATGGACTCAAGGATGGGCAAGGCTTTAAACGCAATACACCACCCCAAAAGCATTTCTTTATTCCCGCGGCCTTCAAACAAGAGAGTTTCCCTTCCAGTCAGCCATCAGCTCGTGGGCCAGACAACTTCACCTCAATCAACTCAACGGCTAGCCAAAACCGACTGTCAATTAGCTGTATCTGCCTTGGAAGTGCTTAGAAAGGGATTTGAGAATTTAGATTTGAAACTAGCTCCTGGTATGCAGCAACAAATAATGCACCACTTAAATGCGGCAATACAGTCGGCACCTTCTACGCCCTCAGAGGAACAAGCCAAAAAATATTTTGCCGACATCAAAAAAGGCATCAAAAATCTGAAAAATGTTCTGCCTAGGCAACAGTTTAACCGCCTGGTAGCCTTTGTCAAAGAAGGCATGCGCTTGCAGTCTACAATTGACAGGGAAAAGGCGCCTTTAGCGCTTGTCCACCAAAAAGACACCAGCCTCTTATTTGCTGTAGAACGCATATCGATGTGTGCGCTTAAACCTGCCATTTCCCCTCTAAGCGAGAGAAGTGCACCAAGTCCGCAGCTTACACGCCATATTGGCAGTCTAGCCTCCCAGATATTTTGGATGCCCAGTTTTTCACCCCAAAATCGACAGGACACACCCAGCCCGCAGTTTATGCTGAGTGTGGCCCATGCCGCCTCTCTACCTAAAAGCTCAGCACTGAACGCCCTTCAGCCAGTGCGCAGCAGCGTTAGAGAAAAGACGCCCTTAATATTTGGTGTTGTAGAACAAGCATCAACTAAAGCTCCACAGCATGCCTTAGCTGACCTAGTCTTGATAAGCACACCGAGAGGCCAGCTTATGTCAAGTATAGCGCATACCGATTCTCAGCCTAAAAGCTCAGCACTGCACGCCCTTCAGCCAGTGCGCAGCAGCGTTTTACAACAGGCTCAAGCTGCACAAAGCGACTGCGAAAGCGGAGTGTTCGCTCTTGAAATACTTAAAGAAGGTTTTTTAAGCTTAAACTTACAACTTGATAAAGGTATTCAGCAGAAAATACTGAACCGGATAGATACCGTCATAGCTGCCGCGCCTGCTTCACCTTCCGAAGTGCAAGCGCAAAGATATTTGTCTTCGATCAAAGAAAATATCCAGGCATTACAAAAAGCCATGCCCAAATTACAGTTTAATCGCTTAGCAACCTTTGTAGAGCAGCGCATGGCAGCGCAGCCTACAATCGGCAGAGAAAAGACGCCCTTAATACTCGATGTTGTAGAACAAATACCTAATAGCAGCCTGAAGACAGACCTGCCGCCTCAAACTGCACCGCTTTTGCCAAGCCCATCAGTTGTTCCACAAACCTCTCCTTCTCAGCTGCCCGCAGGCATGGGCGCACTAGCATCTAACAAAGCAAAGAGAAACTTCATGGCGGCTTGCTTCCCAACGCCTGGCACTCCCTTTGTATATGAAGAATAGATTAGCTGGGCAGATCTAATGAACAGGGCCGCGTAATGAACGCATCCTGAGCTCCGGAGGAGCGATATAGGTGAAGCCCACTGCGTAGCCCCGGAGGGGCATACGCATCAATCTAATGTAAAGTGTTGTGTTTTAACGACTTGTGATTTCCGCGCCGTTCCACAGACTATTTTGAGTGTAAATGAAAAAAAAGC
>PLSG01000517.1 GCA_003164155.1 Parachlamydiaceae bacterium
ATGAGATCAAGAATTCTGAGGATAGGAAAAGATGGGAAAGATAGAAGAAATGGGTAGTAGCCGAAAATTTTGACCGAAAAGGTAAATAAGGTCAGTTTGGAATAAGAGACCATCAGAACTATACCCTTTGGACAGGCATGTTTAAATGGAGCCCTATATTTTCTCAAATTTGATAAAAATTGAATTAGGGGGGACTCTGGGGCTCAATAGCTTTTTTAACTGGAATCCAATAATCCATTGCGAATTTTATGAGTGCAAGTGGGCTATTTGCCTAGACAAATAGCCCCCCTTGTCTTGAAATTCTTAGCTTGAAATATTTCTATGTTCAAGATTAAGAAATGAGTGGTTCAAAAAGAGATTAGTTCACTTTTAAAATTGTAAGATAAGCTGTGGTATCACCAGCTTCGGTTTCCGATAAAGTTGCTCCAGTTACGGTAATTACGCTGAGTACAGAATCTTTACTTGCAACATGAATGATTGTAGACAAAGGATGATATACACCAGGGCCTTGAGGTTGTTGAGTCCCAGGAATAAATGCACCATTTAAAAACAATTGAAATTCACTTGGGGCAAGTATAAGCGTACCATAGGTAACGAGGTAGTCACCTGGATGTTTGATCAAGATATTACCACCTGCTGAAATATGTACTCCGCTGGATTTGGCGGTAATCAATTCGAATGGAACATTATCACCTGCAGGAATAACGGTGCCAGTTGCTGTTGTATAAAAAGAACCATAAATACCATCGTCACTGCTACTATGACTATGAGCTGACACTTGTTGAGAAGGAGCAATGCTCATCATGGCGGCTGTTGCTAAGAACAATGAGAAAAATAACTTTTTCATATAATCCTTTTTTTGGTTTTAAAGTAACATTTTACTTTACGTTTAACGAGATTTCCTACTCTCACAGAAAGCTGGAGTGGTTCCTGCCGGAACGGCTACAGACAACCTGGGTTGTCGTCTTCATTTCTTTTACCATAAAATATTTTTTAATGAAAAGTTTTTTTTAGCATTCGGGCTTAGGAACAACAATTCAGACTCTCACACACTCTTGGGACGCTATTGCTAAGGGAACATAGCCTAAAGTACAAAAGCTTATAGGCTGACATTAGTTAGCTTGGAATTTTTAGGTCAGGTCCCCCCCCGGTTCCTCCGGGGGCGGACCTGACCAGTTACGATGCACTCCTAATCCACACCACTTTTTTTTAATGCCTTAAATTCGAAAAATCTATATGAATATATAACTTCATTTGAAAGCTGTTGTCATGTAACTGGTCAGATCCCCCCCTGGAGGAACCGAGGGGGATCTGAAAAAATGTAGTGGAAAAGCTAGCNNTCCGGGGGGATCTGACCAGTTACGTTGGCATTGGTCACAAAAGGAGGGGTAGATGTTAAAAAAAACCGGTTGGCTCTGTATGCTCGTGTTGAGCACACTTCAACTTGCACTTTCCGCAGAGGATGGGCATTTGGAAGACAATGAAATGACCTACATGAAGCTCGATTCAGGCTATCGATGGGATAAAATAAGCAACCGCGTGAACCTTTACGGTCCGCTTTACCCCCTGCAGGCCGCTTNNCTCCCGCTTTCTGGTGAAAGGCGAGTATCACCACGCCTGGGTATGCAACGGCCATTACGAAGAAGCCGATTTTACCACACCACACATGCGCGGCAGTTCTGATGACGCCTTGATGGGACTGGGCTATCTGTTTCCCACAGAAAAATGCTGGTCGATGGCCTTTTTTATAGGATGGTCTTATGACCGGCTGCGCATGACCACCCAAGATGTGCACGCCCCTCTAGACGGCAGAGTTTTTGATATAGGCCCCATTAGCTTCAAGTCCCAGTACCAAGGACCATGGATAGGTTCGGATATTTTCTTCAAACCAAGTCCCCGTTACAGCTTGCTCTTAGGGCATGAGATACATTTTGCATATTGGAGCGGCAACCGCAAAATAAAAGGGGGGGACCTAGGATCGGAATTTGGTGAGGTGACGGGATTCTCCAATACTCGCCGCCTGAGCGGCAACTGGGGAAATGTCTTCCGCATTGAAAATTCATTTGAGATTGTGTCCAGCTTCTTTTTAGGAGTTAATTTGAAATACCAAAACTGGCTATCGACGGGATCTGGGCATTACAAGCGCACCCAAACTCCCCTTCCCATGGGCGTTACCACCAAACTTGTCAACGACGTAGAATGGCAATCTTTTTCGGCAACGGCCAGCCTTAATTATGTTTTTTAATAGATTTAAGCTAAGGAGCACATAATGACTCATTTCAAATCATGGTTGACTGCTGGATGGGCGGTTTTGGCGTTGCATTTAGGTGTGGTGGAAGGGCAATGCCAGGCGCCCTTCAGAGCAGGCTTGGAAATCGAAAGCGGATACCGCACCGACACTATACAAGAGGGCATTCAATTTATTGACCACTCCCACATGATTCCTTACAGTTCCATCGAAAGACAATTAAAAGATCTATCCAGCATCCAACTGGGCGGAAGAGGCTTTTTAGAGGTTTCCGACTGGGTGGTTAAAGCTAACGGCCACTACGGATGGATAGTAAACGGCGAATACAATGCAGACCACATTGAAAAGGGGCGCCAGCGCGGACACAACATAGATGCCTCCACTGCCATCGGATACCTCTATAAGAAGATCGACTGCTTTAACATAGCTCCGCTGGTAGGCTATAGCTACGACCAGCTAGTGGCGCGCGCACAGCATGTCAGGGCTCTGCACCCCACCATGAACACTATAAATACCCAAAATGGAACGTGGAGCGCCAAAGTATTTGGCCCCTGGTTTGGCGTAGACATTTACTATGATGCCACGGAATGGTGCCGAAACATGTATTTCATTAGCGGCTACGAGTTCCATTGCGGTCAAGCCTTCACCCATTGGAATGAGACCTTGTGCGAACCAAAAGGCTCTAAGTTTTCGTTTACCACCAAGCAAGCGCATATGATCGGACACGTCGTGCGCTTTGAATCGCAAATCATCATCTGGGACAACTGGTTTGCCGGCTTTGACACCCTTTATAAGTACTGGGGCAGCACGCATAACTCCCGATCGCGCTTTGGTCAGGGTGTTGACAGCGGACTTGCTTCCACACAAAAACAAGACGTTTTCAAGTTGAACTGGTATTGCTTTGCCCTCACCCTAAATCTAGGCAGAGTATTTTAAAGACAAGTTAAGCTAAATAATTGGAGATTACGCTGGCGATTAGGAAATACATCAAAGTTGCCAGCACGTCATTGAAAGCCGTCACAATGGGGCCGGAAGCGACAGCCGGATCGATGCGGAAGGCCGCGAAGACAAAAGGCGCAAAAGCGCCCAGGAAAGTCGCCGTCAAGCACGCACCCAAAACGCCAAAGCTGACAATCAGGCCAATCGTCATAGGATCAGCTGCGGACTGCAAGATGCCAAACTCATGAAATCCATAGACTGCGCAGCCGCAAATCAGGCCAAAGACCAAACCGATAAACATGCCGATGGTCAACTCTTTGCCGATAGCATTTCTACGGCCGCCAGAAGAAAGATCGCCGGCAGAAATTAAGCGCACGATAATCGTACTGCATTGAATCCCCACATTGCCAGACATTCCGGTAATCAAATGCACAAAAGAAGGCACAAACATAAACCAGGGACGGTCGCGAAAATAGGATATACCAGCGGCATTGACAAAGCCGGCACACAGCGTCACAAGCAACCAAGGGGCGCGCCAAAAAAAGCGCTGCAGCAAGGAGTCGTCGTCACCCACATCTTCAGCCGTACCGGCAATGTTGGCAATCGTCTCGTCGGCTATATCTTTCATCGCTTCCACAGCATCTTCATAAGCAATGACCCCCAAAAGGTGGTCATCCTCGTCTACCACTGGCAAACCGGGGATATTATAGCGATCCATCAGATCCACCGCCTCGTCGCGACTGGCATCGGGAGTGATCTTTTGCAAAATAGGACGCATCACCTGCCGTATAGGCAAATCCGGCGAATTGACAATTAAGTTGCGCGCAGGCACAAAGCCCACTAATTCATCCTCGTCGTTTAACACGAAGATCCGCCTGGTGAAATCGATGCCTGGATTGTTGCGGACGTGCGCCGCCACCTCTTTGATCGTGGTATTCATGCGGAAAGCGAAAAACTCATTAGTCATCAAACGGCCAGCGCTGTGGCGGTCATGTTTTTGCAATTCGCGGATGCGGCTGGCTTTCTTGGGATCCAAGATTTCGAGGACGCGCTTCATCCGCCGATCGGACATTTCATCGAGCATGGAGACCACTTCATCTGGCGGCATCCTCTCAAAAAGGCGCGTAATCTCGCGATCCTCCACATGGCGAAAGATCACCACGCGCGTATTGCTGCTGGTATGGATTAAAAAGATAATCTTGGCGTTTAAATCGGGAAGATTGTCGTAGAGTGCAGGCCGAGCGCTAGGGGGCAGGCGCGTCACGGCATGCGCCAAGTCAATCGGATCGTGTTCGAGGGCTATCTTGACCAGATCGTGCAAGACCACTTGCGAGGTCTGTTTATGAAAGGCTTGCTCCAACTTCTCATTTAGCACATCATCGAGCTGGCTTGTGCGCGTATCTAGCAATCCGCCGGTAGAAGCCCCTGAAAACACACCTTGAGATATGCCAGAGCCAATTTCATGATCTTCAGGTTCTTCAGGCCCATCACTATCTGCACGATTCCCAACTTTTTCCAACCTGCCTCCATATTGCGCTTTGAAATAATAGTACCTGCGGAAGATCTATTTGCTCAAGGGAAAATGGGCGAGAGCGCATAAACACGACTATTCTGATCCACCCCAGTTTTTTCATTTTCCTGGAATTTTTTTCTTAGTTGTGACATAGTAAATCCATATAAATATTTCCCAACAAAGGTTAAATCCAAATGCATAAACCCGAAAAAATTCGCAATATCGCCATCATCGCCCACATCGACCATGGAAAGTNNAAGAAAAAGAGCGCGGCATCACCATCTTTGCCAAACACACTTCGGTCTACTACAAAGACTACAAGATCAACATCATCGACACTCCTGGCCACGCAGACTTCTCTGGCGAAGTAGAGCGCATCCTCGGCATGGTCAACTCTGTGCTTCTGCTGGTGGACGCGCAAGAAGGTCCTATGCCCCAGACTCGCTTTGTACTCTCCAAATCATTGAAAATGGGATTGCGACCAGTCGTCGTACTCAACAAGATCGACCGTCCGCATGCTGCACCTGATCGCGTTCTGGATGAAACATTTGACTTGTTTGCCGAATTGGGCGCAACCGATGCACAGCTCGACTTCCGCTACTGCTATGCTTCTGGTCTGTCTGGTTTTGCCAAACACCTGCTAAGCGATCCGCACACCGACATGACCCCACTTTTGGAGCTCATCATCGATGCGGTTCCAGCACCTTTAGGATCCTTAGAAAAGCCTTTCCTGATGCACGCTGCCACAATTTCATATGACGACTACGTGGGCAGACAAGCTTGCGGAAGGATCCTAGAAGGTACAATTAAAAAAGGACAGTCCGTCATCCATATCGACGAAAAGGGCAACCAAAATAGATGCAACGTCACCCGCATCGAAGGCTATCTCGGCGTGGCCAAAGTGGAAATGGAAGAAGCCGGCGTCGGCGACATCGTCAGCTTATCGGGCATCCCTGAAATCACCATTGGCGACACTCTATGCGATCCAAGCAATATCATCCGTCTACCCCGCATCAAATTAGACGAACCGACCGTATCCATCGACATAACGGTAAATACCAGCCCCTTTGTGGGCCGCGGCGGCAAGCATGTGACCATGAATAAGATCCGCGACCGTTTAGAAAGAGAGCACCGCGCCAATATATCTCTTAGAATAGACATGTCCGATCAGGATAAAATAACCGTTTCAGGCCGAGGCGAACTGCATTTAGCTGTACTGATCGAAGCCATGCGCCGCGACGGATATGAGTTCAGCATCTCCAAACCCCGCGTGGTGATTAAGCAAGTCAATGGCGAAACACACGAACCTCTAGAACGCGTGCATATCGAAGTGCCTGAAGCATATTCGGGATCGATCATCCAAGAGCTCTCCAGCCGCAAGGGTGAAATGCAGCATCTGGACACAGATGAACACGGCATCACTTCATTGGAATTCCTCATCCCCACCCGCGGCCTGATGGGCTATCGCAACGACTTCCTCACGGCTACCCGCGGATTGGGCATTATGACTTCTATCTTTGAAGAGTTTATCCCTTGGAAAGGCACGATCCCCGGACGCCTTCGCGGCGTATTGATCTCTATTGGAGCCGGCAAAACCAGCGGATACTCATGTTTCAACCTGCAAGACCGCGGAGTGCTCTTCACTGGTCCTGGAGATGAAGTATACGAAGGCATGGTGGTGGGAGAAAACAGCCGTGAAAACGACTTGATCGTCAACGTGACCAAAGGCAAACAGCTGACGAACGTACGTGCTTCAGGCATGGACGAAAACGTCATCTTGATTCCGCCCCGCAAGTTTACCCTAGAACAGGCCATTGACTACATTCAAGATGACGAATTGATTGAAGTTACGCCCCTGGCCATACGCATGCGCAAGCAATACCTAACCGAAAACGAGCGCAAGCGCAAGCACTAATAAGGAATCGTAAAAAAATAACCTTTACAACTTTGAAGGAGAACCCGCGTCTTACTTCCATTAAAATTTTAACGCAAAGGCGCAAAGAGGAAATTTAAGAATGAACAGTCTGAATTTTTTTCTAGTTCTTTCTTGTATTCTTTGTGTTAAAATTTTTAAAATTCAATGAACGAGGGAATGGATTTAACATTCCCTATCCTCTTTGCGCCTTTGCGT
>PLSG01000571.1 GCA_003164155.1 Parachlamydiaceae bacterium
GACTCGGGGCTGCGGTCACTGTGGGCTTCGATGAGTCGCCCGAGGCGGGCTCCCGGAAATGAGCCCCCCCCTTCTTTATGTGTACTAGAATGTTTTTTCCCTCAATAAAATCCCCTTAGTGATTTGTGGGATAGCTTTTTCTTGGGGCTTAAACCACTCTATCCAAAATTATTTTCGCTTCTTTTTCATCGATCAAAACGAACTGATTGAAATTTTGTTCGTAGCAATACACCTCGGCTTGGGCAATATCGAACCACCAGCCGTGCACGCGCAACTTCTTTTTTTCTACGCGATCGCGCACGAAGGGATAGCTTATGATATGCTCCATTTGCTGCAAGACGTTCACTTGTGAGATCTGGTTGTGCTCTGACAAGGCGGGATTGAGTACGAAGCCGCTTCTAATCTTTTTCACGGATTCATCTCCGTATTTCAGCCAGGTGGCGAGATGCGGGAAAGCTTGAGTATCGACACCTTGGGCGAGCATTTGCATGGCACAGCATTCAGAATGGCCGCAGATGATGATGTCGGAAATATTGAGAGAAAAAATGGAGAATTCTATGGCCGCCTGAGCGCAGGCTTCACGCGAATCGGCTGAAGCTGGAGGCACCAAATTCCCAATATTGCGCAAAACAAATAAATCTCCAGGGTTGGTAGAAGCAAAAAGGTTGGGTACTACGCGGCTATCAGAGCAGGCGATAAAAAGCGCATCTGGCTTCTGTCCCAAAGCTAGCTTGGCAAAGAGAGTCCGATTCTCTTCGGTAAGATTCTTTCTAAAGTCTACAATACCTTGGATAAGTTTTTTCATGTTTTTAGTCTCTCTACAATGTGTATAACTTTAGGCCTTAATTTAGGGCATAGATTTATTTTACCCTCATCCCAGGGGCAATAATTACCTTTTTGGTCAGCGAATTTAGGAAAATTAAACGCAAAGGCACAAAGAGGATGATACTATTCCTTGTACCTCAAATTTTAAATTTTTTAATACAAAGAAGCACACTAAAGCACAAATAACATAAAGAAAAATAAAAAATTTAAGAACATGAGTCGAATCGTAATTTTTTTCCTGCGCCCTCTTTGTGTGCTTTGTGCCTTGGTGTGTTTCTTGGTGTTTAAAATTCTCAAATATCATTAACTTGACTATGGCAGAGCCGTTCAGCCAGTTTCTCGGCCAGCGCCAGCTTGCCTTGCGCTATGAGCCGTGCGCCTCCGGGCTGGCTGAAGTCCGACACTATCTTACACAGGCGGCAAGGCTTATTAAGTTGGGCTGCCGCGTATGCTATCCCATAGCCTTCCATATCTACTAGCTCCCAGTCTTGACACAGGGTATTTCTTAAGCGCTCATCATGGATGGGATAATCCGATGAGACCAACTTGACACCCGCCTCGGCAATTTGTAGGGGGGGGTGCTGCGCCCTAGAGAGCCTAGCCGAATGCGCGTCGAGATGTGCTGGCAAGGACAAATGCTTGCCCACTTCCCGTACATAGGCGATACTGCCCAAAGGGGTGCCTAGGCGCAATACTCCGGCAAAGCCAAAGTTCCAGATCTCATCGCACTCTGCGGCATATCTGGCCACGGCGGCACAAGCGGCTATGCAGCCCAGCCCCGAAATGACAATTAACCCCGCAGCGCATTGATAAAGGCGGCGCTCTTGGAGCATTTCAGCCTTTAATACCAGCAAGGAAGGTGCAGCTTCATCATAGGATGCAAAGACAATCAGCTTATGCTTTGCCATCAGTTCTCCAGAATCCAGGCATGCGCACCATCTGGCGATTCCGCAGCGCCAAAGTCAGCGGCCGGAAGACCCAAAAGTTGCTGCAGGCTCTGTCGCCCTTTAGAGGACAATTGCAAGCTCTCCTGGTTGACATACAAATCGATATGCTGCCGAATGACCAGCGGATCTTTTTCTTGGCTATGCGCCTCAATATAGGCCGAGGCATACTGAGGATGCGCTCTGGCAAAAAGCAGCGACTGCCGAATGGTTTGCGAAATTTCGCGCAAGCGCGGCATCCCTAGGCTGCGCAGGGCCACGATGCCGCCTAAAGGAATGGGCAAAGCCTTTTGAGTCTCCCACATCTGGCCAAGATCGGCCAATTCAAGGAAACCAAGCTTATGATAGGTAAAGCGCGTTTCATGGATGATCAGGCCACAGTCCACCCTTCCCGATTGGACTAAATCCAAAACTTCGTGGTAGCGGCAGTAGAGGATTTGCGCAGGCTCCGGCAGGAGCGCTTGCCTAAGCAAATTGGCGGTGGTATGCTTGCCCGGTATGGCCACGGACATAGCCGGAAAATCGGCCAGGCAAAAGGAGCGCTTGGCCACAATTTTGGGGCCGCAGCCAAATCCCAAGGCAGCCCCCGTGGGCAATAAGATGTAGTCGTCCAACAGAAGCTTCAAACAGCCCAAAGACACCTTGGTCAGGGCATATTTCCTTTGAATAGCCCACTCATTGAGCTGCTGAACATCCGCCAAAACGGCATTGACGGGCAGCGCGTGTCCGACGAGTCCGTGCACCCAGGCATGAAAAATATGTGTATCATTCGGACAAGGAGAAAATGCTATATCACATGCCATTTCCAACCCCTACTTTAAATCATTCCCAGCTTAGAAAAAGCAGTCAGGAGATCTTTATTTTCATGCTTTTCAAAAGCCCCATTCTCTTTCATCCATTTCAGATAATCGCGCGGCACTTCCGCCAAAGGCTTGCCTTGGTGTTTTCCAAAAGGCATATGCTGAAGGAGACGCGGTTTACACAGCAAGGCATAGATGGTGTCTATGGACAAGTCGTCGGTCATTTGATTGAAAACTTTGTAGAGCACTTTCACGTCTTCAAGAGCTCTATGGGCATTATTAGCCGCAATCCCATAAACTTCCCTCAAGAATTGCAGCGAATGCTTGGGCAGATCGGGCCGATAGCGCCTGGCCCACTTCAACGTATCTAGAAATTTCCACTCCGGCATAACCATGGAGTGGCGCGCATATTCATTTTTCAAAAACAACAAGTCAAAAGCATCGTTGTTGTGGGCGATCAGCACCACCTCTCCTTGGCAAAACTCGATGAATTTCTGACCTACTTCGGCAAACGAAGGGGCATTTTGCACCATCTCGTCTGTGATGTGGTGAATAGCGCTAGCAGAGGGCGGGATGGGCATGCCGGGATTTATTAACTCAACGAAGCTAGTATCATTGAGAATGTCATAAGCGGCAAGTTCGATAACGCGATCTTTTTCAGAAGACACACCGGTGGTTTCGGTGTCATAATAAATTGCCCGCAACGCCATTAGCTAAGTCCTTGATTTGAATCGGACCCAAGATCTTGGGCTTTCCTTAACAGTTCATCAAAAGAGGTCAAGCCGTAACCTACGGCCTCTATAGGAGCGAAAAAGTTTTTGCAGATGGTCTGCATGGTCTGCAGCGCGTTGTCGAGAAAAGTCTCTTCCAACTTATTTTTTACGCAAGTCACCATGAAACGATAGAACACCAATCCCTGAACCTCGTCCATGCCAAATCCGGGAAGCTCGATTTCTTTATTCAAAAGGTGTAAGAGGCGCGCTACATCGCCAAAAACCGAGGCTTTCAGCTGACAGGGCATGAATACTAGCATCTGCAAAAGACCGCTGCCCGGTGTAATCTCAGGCATGATCTTGATAAAAAGCGGAAATTCTTTAGTTTCGATTTTAAAAATGACATTTATTTGACCCGTTTCGGGTTGAAAGCGAGCCTCATACCCCTTGGCCTGCAAGACCTCGCGGATATTTTCTATTTTTAAAGGTATCATAATAGCGCCTAATTTATCTAATTTTTAGTATTTCATTTTGGGAGTCCAAGAGGCATCTTTTTCATTGGTCACGCTGGGATTATTAGTCAGAGGAACCAACGAGTAATCATCATCGGTGGGTATGCGGTAACAAGCCGAGCATACACCCGACAATAGAGCACCCAGGCAGATGATTTTAATCGATTTCATTATTTTCTGCATTTCATTTACCTTTTTTACTAGTCTTATACAATAAATTCTTGCTGTCGCCACGCCTCATAAACGGCTATACCCACAGAGGTGGCTAAATTTAAACAGCGCGCTGAAGGCACCATGGGCAATTGGACAAAACGCTCGGGCCACCGTTCGTAAAACTGCGGGGGCAGCCCTGAAGTCTCAGATCCAAAAATCAACCAGTCATCGCGTTGATAGTGGACTTCGGTATATTTTTTCGTAGATTTACTAGAAAAAAAGTAGAACGGCTGCTGGGCATTTTCCAACATGCTCAAAAAATCTTCTTTGACGACGGAAACAGACACGCCTTCCCAGTAATCCAGACCAGCGCGCTTGAGCCATCGATCGGAGATGCTAAAACCAAGAGGCTCCACTAACACCAGTTCACAACCCGTGACAGAACAGGTACGCACGATATTGCCGGTATTTTGCGGTATTTGGGGCTGACATAAGACAACTTTCATTTCAAATCCGCAGTAGCTCGCATCCCCACCTTCCTGGAAAAATATTATGCCGCCGGCGCGCAGTGGGAGCTCGCGAGGATAGATCTAGAGATCCCCCTGGCTGTGTCCACTGCGCGCGCCACGGTTAATACTTCAACTGAAGACGAGGGAACGCAAGCGGTTTAACGCTTCCTTACCTATCTTTTCGTTGCATCATTATAGCCATCGTCGCTGAAATCTTCATCGCCGCTGTCATCTTCAGCAGTCAATCCCTCTTCGCCCTCGGAATCAAAATCCTCTGCATCAGCTGAAGTCTTATCGCCCGCTGCATTGTCGGCTTTGATGAGTTCGATATCAAAGATCAACAATGAGTTAGGAGGGAGCTGTCCGGCTGTTCCATAGGCAAAATCGGGATGGATGAACAAACGTCTCTTCTCATTTTCCTTCATCCCCATCAAACCCTTGCTAAAGCCTGGGATGGTTTGGTCTAAAGGCAAAGTGATAGGTCCGCCATTTTGCTCGGAGCTGCCAAAGACTTCTCCGTTGATAAACTTGCCGGTGTATTTGATCATAGGTTTGCTATGCTCGTTCACCGTAGCGCCATCACCTTTTTGCAAGATCTCATATTGCAGCTTGCCTGGTTCAACCACTACAATGTTTGGAGCATGCGCATTGGCTTCCAAGAAGTCATTTGCGGCTTTGAGATTTGTCTCTGACTGAGAACTCCACGCTTTCTCTTGGATCACCCCAAGAGCTGCTTCGTAATCTTTTTCGTTCATGGGAGAAGGCTTGCCGGCAGCGCCATCGCGAATCCCCTTGATTATGCTCTCTAGATCAAATTTAACACCCGGAGTATCCAAATTTTTACCGATGAAATTACCCAGTGCTTCAGATAATTTCTTAATATCGACAGGTTGTTCACCTTCTTCCTTGGATGCCTGTGGTGCATGCGCAGGATTGGCGTCTTTTTTTAAGACTTCATCTGAATGGGCATAGCTCAATGTCAATAGCGTTGCAATACCAGCAACCGAAAACAGCCTAAAGCGACTTAGCATATATCCTCCTAACTGTTTGATATATAATTTTTCACAAATTCTGATCCGTATCTCTTAACCGCGAGGTCATCAATCTTTTTTTGCATCACTCTTTTTTAGGGAGTAAGTCCTGATATTCATTAATTGTACTTTGCAGCTTTTGCATAGAGGTAGAGACCTGCCCCACGCTCGAATTGAGCTTATGCAGGAAGTACAATGCTTCGCTGGTATCCTCAAAGGGCTTATCCAATTCCTTGGTAAGACTTTCAAATTGCGATCTGCGCTGCTCCAAATACAAGAGGTGCGGCAAGTGATTAAGTGGCGCTGAAACTTTCTCTCCGCTGGCCATATTTTTAAGCTCGAGCTGTCCATTGGCTAGTTCGTTGTCGCCTATAATGGCCACATAGGTGGCCCCAATCTGGTCGGCATATTGCATCACCTTATTCAACTTGCGGCCGCTAAAATCCATCTGTGCGGATACCCCTTGCTGACGCAAGTCATGCAGTAAAGTGAAGCAGCGGTCTTGAGCTTTGTCGCCCAGGGCAATCAGGAAAAGCGTGGGTTTATAGGGCTCTGGCAAAACAACTTCTTGCTTGATCATAGACTGGATAATGCGCTCGATCCCCGTGCCAAAGCCAATGGCCGGCAGATCCGGCCCACCCAGCATTTTCATCAGGCCGTCGTAGCGGCCACCGCCGCCGATGCTATTTTGAGCGCCTAGTTCGCCAGCGACAATTTCAAAGACCGTCTTGTTATAATAGTCAAGGCCGCGCACAAGGTTGGTATTGATCTGAAAGGGAATCTTCAACGCCTGCAATAGGTGCTTGACCCTTTCGAAGTGATGCAGGCAAGACTCATTTAGATGCTCAAGTATAGAGGGCGCATTTGCCACTATGGCGCGATCTTGGGGGTCTTTGGAGTCTAGAATGCGCAATGGATTGCTTTCGAAACGGGTTTTGCTGTCATCCGACAGTTGGTCGAAATGCGGTCTGAGAAAGCTCTGCAAAGCCGCACGAAAAGCTATGCGCGATTCGACATCGCCGATGGAATTGATGTAGACTGTGGTGTTTTTCAAACCCAGTCGATTATAGAGAGTGTAGAGCATGTCGATCAGCTCAACATCTTGCTCTGGCGAAGCATTGCCTATGGCTTCTGCACCAAATTGGTGGTGCTGCCGGTATCTGCCAGCTTGAGGGCGGTCGTAGCGGAACATCGGACCGATATAAAAAAACTTATGCACGGGTGCTTGCGTGTGCAGCTGGTTTTCAATGAAGGCGCGCATCACGGGCGCTGTGCCTTCTGGGCGCAAAGACATGGAGCGCTTGCCCTTGTCGTCAAAAGTGTACATTTCCTTAGAAACGATGTCCGAAGTTTCCCCTACGCCTCGCTGAAAAAGCTCGGTGCGCTCGAAAATTGGAGTGCGAAATTCACAATAGCCGTATTCAAGCGCTACCTCGCGGATCTTATTTTCGACGAAATTCCACAGATGGGAACTGCGCCATAGCTCTTTGGTATTTAGAGGGATAATATCAAACACACCCGGAGGAATGGATATAGTCATAATTTGCATCCTTTAAAATAATAGCAGTATGATACAGGAAGTGAAAAAAACTGTAAAGATGTAGTTCGGGGGTTAAACTTCGCTTTGGAAAACAGCCGTATCGATGCGCCGCATAGCAGTGCAAGTTGCTGGCAAGTAAATTGGATATGGTTCAAGGTTGGATAACTTGTAAACTGTAAATATCAAATTGATGGGTTTGGCCGAGCGGAAGCTTCCTTGCTCGTACGATCGCAAATAGGTCAATATTAGTCAATATGGACCCATTTGCGATCGCTCAACCCCGGGGCTTTGGCGCGGCTAAATTCGTAAATTTTCCCTTGACAGTGTACTAGGGCATCGCCCTAGGTAGGCTAGATAAAGTTTCTCACGCTGAAGGCGTGACGCATGGTGAATAAATGACGACACTATCATCTCAAGAGTCAAAGGAATTGGCAGAAAGAGCAATAATCATTGCCCCAGGAAGTATGTCTTTAGGTGTATTGGTGATTTTATGCAGGAGAAACCCTCTTTTAAACTAACTAAAGCTGACTTTTCCCAATAAGTTTGCTCTAGGGAAAGGATGAATTGTCCACTAAAAATTAATTAGCTGAAAATTCACGAATAACATATCGTGAACTTGCTAAAAAACATCACGGGCTCCTCTTCTGATCCTGGTAAAATCAGATGGTTTTTTTTGAAAAGTTATAACTCAAAGAGATATGCCATGAGTGTCACTTTAATGAAGCCTGCAGCCAGGTTTGATTTTCATTTATTTGAAGAACTACCTTCAGTCCTACAAAATAAGACTATGAGCTTTTTAGAAACCCATGATTACAAATCCTTTAGAAAGACCTCAAGACTACTCTTTGGACCATCAGATCTGAAGTTGCGCTATATTTTCGCTAAAGAGGCATTTAAGACTATGGCTCATCCGGCAGAGAAATATTTAGATTACTGCGGATATGTAGTGGGTGATGAGCTTATCTGTGGTTGCATAGGAGCAAAAAGTTACCTAGAAAGGTATTCAATTTGCGTGAAAGTTACATCTTCTTGTGTATGTTTACTAATTACTGCGCCATTTGCTTTGGCGGATGGTGTGGTAATAGCCCCTCTAGCATACGGTGTAGGCTTTGCCCGCGGCGCAGTAAATGATTTAAGCCGATTGCCTTGCTGTCAATGAGATGCACCTATAAGTCTGTTTCATCCCAACCACATGAGAAGGTTGCCAGGTGAAAGAATGAAAGGACCCCAAATTCAGAAGATGGAAGATGAAGAAGATGAAAAGCTAAAGCTATTGTAAAATCAACCGAAGACAATAGGAAAATATTGAACTTAAGCATTTCCTAAGCTCCGGAGGAGCGGTAGGGGTGAAGCCCACTGCGCAACCCCAGAGGCTGACGGCGATGCGCATCTTTTGAGTCAAAATTTCGGCAACTGCAACCGCTTTTCCTATCCTCTCCCTATCCTACCCATCTTTTTTATCCTTTCCATCCTGTGAAAAATTTACAGGAGAGATAACTACTCACTGTTGAAAAACAGCCGTACCGAGGCGCAACATAGTAGAACCCTCTTCGATGGCGATCTGGTAATCGTGCGACATCCCCATAGAAAGGTGCACAAAATCCGCCCCCATCAAAGGCGCAAGCTCGTCGCGAAAGCTGCGCAAGCGAGAGAAACACTGCCGGATGGATGTGGCATCTTCGGTCAAAGGCGCCATAGTCATCAGCCCTTTGATGCAGAGTCCACAGGTAAGCTCTGGCGTCTGCACGATTTGGGACAACTGCGCCCGCCACTGATCGGGAGAAAGCCCATGCTTAGTTGGCTCTCCAGAAGTATTGACCTGCAGTAAAACCGAGGTGATGATCCCAAGCTTGCTGCTGTACTGAGCTATTTGGGTCAAAAGGTCAGCATTGTGCACGGCATGAATCAAGGCAAAACAGCCCATAGCTGCTTTCAGCTTATTGCTTTGCAGCGTGCCGATGAAGTGCCAGCGCAGGTTTTGGGGAGCCCCGACTTTTTTTTGCAGAAATTCCTGGATGCGGCTTTCGCCAAAGTCGCGACAACCAGCCAGGTAGGCCGGCATAGCCTCTTCAAGGCTATGCCGCTTGGTAGCCACAATAAGCGCGATCTCCGAGGGGTCTCGGCCACAGCGCCGCGCTGTTTCGCCTATGGAGCGTATAAGTGCGAGATAGTTATCCTGGACGTGCATTTTGCCACCTTTTTCCTAATGCACCGAATCTTTGGTCCAGACGCCTTTCAAACCTTTGGGGGTGCCAAAGACTTCCTGATAGACCACCAGATCCTTTTTAGATTGCAAGCGCTGTAAGATAGTGTTTACCCGTGCGCCCCGCTTTGAAGCGACAATGTCGTAGGCGCTATCTACGGCGGCTATGCGCAGCTCTTCGCTGACCACATTATCGAAATCGAAGCTCGCTTCGCGCTTTTCGATAGCATTTTGCAAAGTGCGCGTTTCAATGGCATTTTTGGATTGAAACTTGTCCATCTTTGTTTGAAAGCGAAAATCATCTTTAAGCATTCGGTGGGGCTTATCCAAGGGTTCATCGCCCCTTTCGCCGATAGACCTATCCCTGCCAGGCGTAGTATTTAGGCTACGTCCTGCGTCCGTTTTACGGGAATGCTCGACCGGCTCTTGCATATCGCCAGCTAGCGCCTCCAAAAACTGCTTGAGGGTAGTTTGCTTTTTAACTTCACTCTCTGCCTGCTCTTGGGGATGGCGCTGCCTTTGCACGCTTTGCCAGATGTTCCTGATGACTATAAAAGTCATCAGCAACAGGCTGAGGACAAAACCGATAAATTCAATGAAACTCATGGTTAAACCTTTGAAGCTAACTACTGTTTTTTCTTATCCAGTTCATCGGGACGCGCGATGGCATTGCGCATATCTGTATCAGCTTGAATATTTTGGATGCGCTGATAGTCCATGATGCCCATTTTACCTGTCCTAAAAGCCTCTGCCATAGCTTGCGGCACCAAAGATTGCGCTTCGATCAGCTTAGCTTCCATATCCTTGACTTTGGCCTTATTTTCTTGCTCCATAGCCACAGCCATAGCGCGCCGCTCTTCAGCTTTGGCTTGGGCGATGCGTTTGTCTGATTCGGCGCGGTCGGCGCGCAACTTGGCCCCGATGTTTTCCCCAAGGATGCACTCCACAATGTCGATGGATAAAATTTCAAAAGCCGTCTGCGCATCCAGACCTTTGTCCAAAACAGCTTTGGAAATGCGTTGGGGAGACTCTAAAACCTGCAAATGCGTGTCTGATGCCCCGATGGCGCTGACAATCCCCTCGCCCACCCGAGCAATAATCGTCTCTTCGGTGGCACCACCAACTAGCTGGGCAATGTTTGTGCGCACTGTGACGCGGCAGCGGACTAAAAGCTGAACTCCGTCTTTAGCAACGCCTACAATGTATTCTGCATGCGATTTATTGACTTGCGGAGGACAGTCGATGACTTTGGGGTACACCGAAGTTTGCACGGCTTCCTTGATATTTCTGCCCGCCAAGTCAATGGCTGTCGCCCGGCGCCAGTCCAAGGGAATATTGGCTTTATCTGCCGCAATCATCGACTCTACTACGTTCATCACATGCCCTCCGGCCAGATAATGCGTCTCCAAGTCGGCCACTGAGATGTTTTTCAGCCCAGCTTTATAAGAGTTGATGCGCGCGGTGACGATGATGCGCGGCGGAATTTTACGCAAGCTCATCCCTATGATGCCAAAGAGGGGGATAGGCGTCCCCGAAACAAAAGCCTGAAACCATAAGCTGATGAATTTGCCGAGGATGCTCAGCAAGATGATCAGCACGATGGCTAAAAAAACGATCAAAAAATAAAATTCCATTGAAAAATCTCCTGTTAAGGCCAGAATAGTCGGCAATGTAATCACGGGTTTAATTCCTTTTTGCACAGTTTAACAAAATAATAAGCGCCTTGTCCAGAAATGACCTCGACCTCGCACCCCTTGACAATGTAGCCAGTCTGTGCCAGAGCTTGGTATTGGTTTCCCTCGACAAGGATATTTCCAGAGGGCTTTAAGTCGGAAGAGGCCACGCCCTTCTTTCCAATGAGCGCGGCTTCATAGGACGAGGCCACGTAGCCCGCCTGATCCTTGCTCAAAAAAAGGGTATTCTTTTCGCGCGTGCTTTTGATGCGCCAGATAGCCAGCCTGACGATAGCGCCGACCCCTAATAAGACTACCACAAAAAAAAGAAAAGCTTCCACGCCCGAAGTGCTGGCCAGAGCAAAAACGGCTATGCTGCCCAGCAGCAAGGCGATGCCGATGGTGACAAAGACCGTGCCCGGTATGTAGAATTCCAAAAGGATGCACAGCAACCCGACAGCTAATAAATACCAGGCATTCATGGCGTTTCCTTCGTGACGACAATTTTGCTCCCATCGAGGCGCAAGACCACGATGCGCTCCCCTTTTTCAATAAAGCCTCCTGCGCTGACCACATCGTAGACATTATCGTGGATGATCACCTTGCCGGCCGGGCGCAAGGTAGCTAAAACTTCGCCAGGGCTTCCTGGCGGGGGAAGATTCACAGGATCTTCGCCGGCGATATAGCCCTTGGAGGCATCTTGCTCGCCGTGCAATACCAGCCGCTGGAAAAGGCCGAATTTAGGCATGACATAGCGCGTCAAAAGCATGATGATGATCACGCCTACGATTAAAGTGCCAGCCAGCCAAGCCAAGCGCTCGACAAACACCTGACCGGCGGCGTTGAGGGAATGGGAGTCTACTTCAAACGAAACTGAGCCGATGGAAGGCAACAGCATGCTAAATAACCCCCCGATAAACAAAAGCAAGCCCACGAAACCCAGTATGCCGAAGGTGGGCACGATAAATAATTCGACAAAGACGATCAGCAAACCCGTCAACAGCATGATAATTTCTAGCCACCCCACGAGTTGCAGGGCAAAGTTCGAGAGAATGAGCAAAAACAGACAAGTCAGTGCCACCATGGCCGCCAGGCCAAAGCCCGGACTGCTTATCTCGACATAAAATCCAATCATCAGTCCCAACACCAGCAGGGAAGAGATTAGAGGCGTAGCCAGCAAGGCAAAGAATTTGGTCTGCCAAGACATCTTGTATGTTTCCACCAAAGCTTGGGGGATCTCCTTGAAAAAAGGCTGCTGGAATAAGAGCATCTTGCTGGCTGGCCACCTGCCTTCGGCGCGCTCTTCCTCCGTGATGGGAGCTAGCTTTTCAGGCAAAAGCAACAAGTCGGCCACGCCGTAATCCATCATCTGCTCGGCGCTCAAGGTTAGCAATTTCCCTTTTGCCTTGATCAATACGTCGGGGGCTTGACCTGTCTTGCGCACTTGCGCTTCCGCATCCAGCTTAATGATTTTGCCATACCTCCTGACGAGTATAAGATCTTTATCTACCATGCCTTCGGCGATGGCGGAATTGCGCCCAAAAAACTGGGCGCGGTTGGCAAAATCGGTGCGCAGGGCCGAATTGATCTTTTCCGAAGCCGTCTCCATTTTGCCCTCGGCGGACGCCAAGACGGGCTCTGCGGCGCNNGCTGGCATCCTTGACGATGGCGATAAAGCGGCATGAATAGGCCAGCATGGCACCTGCCGAGATCGCCCAGTTGTTGATGTAGGCCACCACCGGAATATTGTACTGGGTATCCAAATCTTTGAGCGCATCGGAAATCTGCTGAGCCGCAAATACTTCGCCGCCTGGCGTATTGAGCTCTAAAATGACAAAGGCAGGCTTCTCCTGCTTGAACTTATCCAAGGCTGTTTTGACGTAGATCCAAGTGGATTGATTGATGCCGCTGGTTCTGTCGTCAATTACCAAATGGCCGATAGTATTGACTCCTGACGAGTGGTATTTGATATGTTCAGTTAGCTTTTCCAAAAGATCGGGACGCAAGGGAAAGGGCGAAGAGGTGGCGAGTTTGGCTTGGGCAGCCGAAGAGGCTTTAGCTGGTACATCGCTTGGCCATCCGAAATGCTCCAGAAACTCCGCTTGACTCATCACCTTTGAAGAGAGCCCCAGTTCTTTGATTTGGTTGTGATTGATCACCAAGGTTTCCCCTTTGGTGGACACCACCGGATAGGCGCTCCCCTTATCCTCGCCTTCTTGCGCTATTTTCCAGCCATGCGCGTCGACTACCACCACATGCGGATCGCACATAGCTTGGGCTAAAAGCGTCAGCAAGGCAGCATGGGGATTTGCCGGGGATACCAGGCTGACCACCTGCGAGCGCAAGAGGTTGGTCGAGATGGAGTTATCGTCGCCTAAGGGAATATCCCCCCAAGAAACAAAGTACGAGATGAGCAGTTCATCGGCCAAAAATGGGAGGATGGCCGCAGGTCCTATGGCCTTATCGGCGATATACACCACAAATTGCGCCTGCGTAGCTAACTTATAGGCATAGAGTTCCTTGGCCAAATCAAATAGCGCATTGAGGTCGCCAGAGTTAGAGCTGACTTCGATGACTAGTTGCAAAGCTCCCCCTTGCTGAGCTCTTTGTGTGCGGATGGCCTCGAATGACTTGCGCAGGCTGTCGACTTCTTCTTTCCCCAAATGCCCCTTAAATGACAAAAAAGGGTGAGGAGCCTCTGTGGCAAAGCCTGCGCGACACAATAAAAAACATAGGCACAACGCTAGAGCAAGTCTAAGCATGGCGAAAACATTCATGAAAAACTAACCTCTTAAAAACTCTTTGAAAATACATATTTACCATACTCTGACATTTAACGCCACGCATCTAGTACACTACAAGCATCAAGCCAGACCCCAATGAATGAAGGCAATTTCATAGGGACAAGGCGAAGAAGTCAGCCGCGCCGCGCTGCAGAGTGCGGCCGATGATGTCGGAAAATTGGCCTAGGCCAGCCGAGCGCGCTAAAAGGTAGAAGCCACCCGTCAGAGGATAATCGACAAAGGCTAGGGCGTATTTATGTTCCATGGCGCATTTAACACGCTCGACAGCCAGAGGATAGTCGCGCTCTTGCCCCTCACAAATGGCGGCGGCGTATTCCTTAAAATAGAGGGCGTCTTGTTTGAAAAAGCGGTAGAGATCGCCGATGTTTTTCAGCGAGGCTTTTTCTTTTGGGCTAAGCGAGGCGCTTGGCGCTAAGGCCTGCATAGCCTCGTCCACATCCATATGGATCAGCATTTCCAGAGTGCTGGGCAAAATGAGCGCCGCATCGCTGCCTTGTACCACGGCGCGCACGTTTTCCCAAAATAGCTTTTGCATCTCGCGCTTATGCTTTTCTTCAGCCACACAGGCGAACACTTCGCGCAGATT
This sequence comes from Parachlamydiaceae bacterium, assembly GCA_003164155.1. Taxonomy (GTDB): domain Bacteria; phylum Chlamydiota; class Chlamydiia; order Chlamydiales; family Parachlamydiaceae; genus BOG-1457. The sequence continues at coordinate 14,294 of PLSG01000571.1, forward strand.
GGCAAAAGCGGGAAAGAGGGCTTTATTGTTCCAGGGAAGGATACACCGCCCAAGCGTATTGGCTGAATCGATCAAATCATGGACCAGCTCCAGCTGGATGGCGTAGGGCAAAAATTTGCCGAGGAACTCTTCCAATCCCACAAAGGGACGCGTAGGGATATTTTTTTGCGGAAAGCGTGTCCCGGCCAAATGGATCGACTCGCGCCAGAAATAGCTCAACTTCTTATGTACGATCAAATGCCCTTCTTCGCTGCCAAAAGGCAGATTCAAGCACAGCAAAGGCTTGCTGATCTGCTCTGAAAATGCTGCCGAAATGGGCTCTGAAAGCCACTGCGTAGATATAAAAAGCTCTTTGGGTTCTTTGAAAACAGACTCTACGCCTCTGAACTTTAAAGCGAACTTCGTCCCCCGCCCTATACTAAAGCCATTTACCACAAAAAAGGCATTTTGGGAAGCCTCGGCAAAGAGCGCATAGGAATATAGATTGGCCTCCGGGATCTGCACATCGTCATCGGCCATCACCAAGGTGTCGCCGCAGCTGCCATGCAGCGGATCGCCGCCCAGCGCGTGCCTTTGAAAAAGCAAAACCAGGGCTTCGGTCGGCATTTCCAACACAGCTTGCATAGAGCGTTTGCCCAGCTTAAAAGCTGCCCCCAAAACCGGGGTGAGAAAGAATACGCAATTGCGCACTCCTCCATAGCCCAGCGCTCCACGGCCAGTGGTGTCCAGCAGGGCGGCTATGCCCAATTTCTCGCCAAGCGCTACGATTTGGTCTTGTGAAATGTGCCAAACAGCACTTTTATATAGGGTATTCAGCCGGCGGATATAGCGCCCATTTTGGACAAATAATGGCGCGGCAGACTGATCGAAAACAAAGAAAGGATAGTTTTTGAGCATCATTTTAGAGTTGCCAGGTTTATCAGCATGCACGCCAGCGCCTTGCTCAGTCTGGATATGACGAGCCACGCTTTGCAAGCCCTTGAGCATTTCTGGCAAACACGGTAAAGCCTCTAAAGACTTGCCTTGGGTAGGCAAAGCAAAGGACAAAGTCTCTAGACCGATTCGCAAATTTTGGGGTTTGCGGCAGACGGCGGCGAGGTACTGCTCCATCTGCGCTACAAAGGAAAAAAAGTTAAAAAGCTGCAGGCTATCGGTCTGCGTCAAGCTGGCGGAATCTTCAAAAGCCGCATGTATCGCACCCAGCTTTTCTAGCAAAGCGCTGCCTTCTAGTTCAAACAGCGGGCGGGTAGGGCAATGTCCGCTTAAGCCAAAGAGCTGGGTGAACGTGCAAAACTCTGCGGCGGAATAAGGCTGTTCAAAGCAAGTGTTAAAGTAGGCGCGCAATTCCCGGCTTTCTTTTTGCGCGGCGGCTTTTTGGTGCTCGGCTATGCGGGTGAATTCCGGCTGGCCCCTATATTGCTTTTCCACCCTTTCAAAGGATTTTAGGGGAGAATCGACAATCAGCGGAATCAGGGCTTGAAAAAGCGCATAGCAGGCCAGCGACTGTTCGGAGGCTATTTTTTCCAGATGGGCGATCAGCGCTTGCAATCCGCTATCGTCGATGACCGGCTGCTGCCGCACGTACTTATGCAACTCCAAGAGATCAAAATAGCCCCGTTTGAGGAGCACTATGAGTGAGCTAATTTTTTGACAGGCCGCAGGAGATAGAGAGAGACAAGCGCAATTACCAAAAAGGCTTTCCAATTCATTCAAAATGACATAAGAGCCTTCCCTATAGTTTTTGAAAACATAACCAATCAATAAAACCACCCTTTCTAAATCGAGCTGTTTTAAAATGGCGCGTATAGTAGGCTTACTGGTTTTTTCGGCGACGATTTGCAAGATAGCCCATTCGCTGTTATGGCCCTCAGAGGTTAATTTGGACAAGTTGATATCACCGTAATAGAGCCCGTAAAGCAGGGCTATTACCAGGCGCTTGACTTCAGCTTTTTTGGCGATATGCTGGGCCAAAAATTGCGTTAAATTAAAGGCCCCTTTAACGATAAAAAGCTGATCGAGAATCAGCAAAGTTTTTTCCACTTGGGACATTTTGGGGGCTGGCATATGAAAACAGTGCACAAGGACCTCGGTCAGCTCTTTGTGAAAATGAGGGTGCTCTGCGCTATGCTGGGCAAAGAGAGCGCAGAAGAGATCTTTCAGGGCACTCGTATAATGAGCAAGGGTTACGCGATTTTGAGGCATAAATCTCCGAGGTGCTTAAGTTCGCTCAAATTTTTTAACGCAAAGAAACACGTAAAGGCGCAAAGACCACAAAGAAGAATAAGAAAGAAAGTCTTAGAAAAATCTTAAAAATTGTATTCTAATTTCCTATACCTTATCAATCAACCTTTAAAGCCGGCTCGCCCAAGAAATAGGATGCCTTTCAAGGCCTTATTCACATCCACACAGAAAGATATCGGTCACTTGAAGGAATTATGTCAAGAAATCCTATTCCAAGAAAAAGAGATTCTGGATTTTCATAAATCTTGGGAATTTGGTATAATAGGCTTGTAACCAGGGAGGATAATATGGGTGCTCAGTCTAACGATCAACATCATCGTGATAAAGCTAAAGTCACCATCGA
>PLSG01000465.1 GCA_003164155.1 Parachlamydiaceae bacterium
TTTCCTGCCTGATCCGAAGCTACCACCTTGAAATCCGATATGCGTCAATTTTTATTGCAGGGATAATGCCGGTTTGCAGCTATAAACGTAGTTTATTTCGGGATGGAAGACACCCTTTTTGGGTGGCTTAATTGCTTTTTCGGCCGTATGGCTTTTCATTTCCCCTTCTGTTTTCTCCGAAGCTTCTTTAGCTTCTTTTTCCCCCTTTCGCGGCATAGACCAGTTGGCAAATCTTTCATCGGTAGTTTTGGGTATCTTTTCAAGGGGCGGAAAATCGGCAAATCCATTTTCTGGGCAGGCGGCGCAAAGGTGTAATTCGGAGGGCAATTTGGTGATTGCCGAAGATAGTTTAAAAACCTTATATGCGGAGGTGGCCAAAGCCCGCATATCATCTTTAAAGGTGCTCAGGGCGTAGGTGTTTTTGATAGCTTTAATATACTCTATGTGATCTGAATGCCGTTTATTTTCAGTTACAAAGCGCAAGCCTTCTATTGCCAGGCTACACAGCTGATCTATTTGCTCAGAAGTGAAAATGGCGCGCTCGTTGGCCGCTATGATCAAAAGGAACATGATCAGTTGACCGAGAGATTTATAGCCTGCATTATCTGCTAGGCGAGCGTTATGTTGTTCTGATTCCCCCATCATAGCTATGAGCATCTGGGACACATGGATGATGTGTTTGATACTTGCCTCATCCAATTTTGTATGGGGAAAAAAGAGCGTGACATATCCGTTACTCGTATAGCCGGGAAAAACTTGGAGCGTCTCAGCTGGTGTATTAACGCCTTCAGGATGTACCATCTGATGCACGATGTAGGGAACAATGGCTAACTCAAGCATGAGGAGCCTAAACACTTCGAAAAGGGCCGTCTGTTTTTTGGCATCCAGGGGAAGAGTGCTATTGACCGTGAGTATGTTGAAGACCATCTCGTATCCAGTGGGCAAATTGCTGCCTAGGAGTTGCTGTAAGGAAACCAGTTTTATATGATTAAATAGGTCCAAGATAGGGGGAGAATCCTTCTCAAAGTCAAAAATGAAATTATGCATTTTATTAAAGATTTTGCATTGAGAGAGAAATAGGCAGAAACCTGTTCTGTATTTATACTTGAATATGCTGTAGATGAGCTTTGAGGAAAGCTCGCATAGCTTTTCTGCAAAATCGGCACGTATTTTTTCATTTCCTTCTATATCGGGCAGGAGGTGCAATCCTTCTTGGGCGGCAAAATTGAGCATATAGTGGGCGGCGGTACACCACTTAGGGGAGATATTCAAAGCCTCCTGTACTAGTGTGCAGATAACTTGTTTAATTTTAAGCTTGTCTGTGGGCATGCTATGTGGGCGCAGTTTCTTTCGCAACTCATGAAAAGCCACCTTGATGACTTCTGGATGGTCAAGGTTAGATTTTAGCCACCGATGTAGGCACTCTAGCGATAAGTTGTTGCAGATGATGTGCTGTTTTTTATTCAATACCCCTTCGGTAATTGCCAAAATCTGATCTGCGGCGCGAAAACTGTCTGATTTCTGACATAGGTCGACGATGCGCAGCACAAGTTTAAAAGCTATTTCGGCAGCCGTTTTGTTTTTTCTAGGACCGAGTTTGCCTGCCATGAAATATTTGGCAGCGTCATGCACGCTAATCAGGCCCAAGAGGTATTCGGCAATTTCCCAATACCGCATATCCGCGGTCTCTGCACACAAAGCGCTGAGAAAGGAAAGGAAATCTAGTTTTTCGGCTAAGTCAATTTCCACGGATAGTTGCTCTATCCAGTTTGAAAAGGTATTGAGCAGTTTTTGGATCACCGCCTCACTGTGTTCACTGCTAGGCAAGGCCATAAACTGTCTGAAAAGAAGCTGGATGGTTTGTGTCCAGCTCGCCGGGGGTAGCCTTTGGAGCAAGAAGTCGCATCCCCAAAGAAATTTGTCGGCGCTGGCTACTTTTGCGGAGATGTGAAATTGGCATCTTTCGATCTCAAAGAAATCCATTTTCGCGCCGGGCTGCTTGGCATATTCCCCATCAGGTTTAAATTCATCTAAAGAGGCTTTGATTAGGTGCGCATATTCACTGAGGACTTTCTGATCGGATTCCCGCTCTGCCAGGCTCAGAATTAATTTAACGATTAACCTAAAGGCTTGGATGAGTGTATTTTTTTCGACAGGATACTTGGATGTGATAGTTTGCGGCAACAGTTCCGAGAAAATCAGCAATCGCAGCTCTTTAGGCAGATCACCTGGAATAAGTGCAATTTTCTGTAAAATTCCCAAATAGAGTTCCGCATTGAATTCGGCGCTGTCTTTTAGTAAGCGAAATAGGAAATGGATGAATTCCACTTCCGTCTCTCCTCTCCCGGCTTTAATGAGATGCGCATTGAATTGTGTTTGTACGCTTTTTCTCAATGGGGCTTCGAAGTCTTGGTTGCGCTGAATGGCTATCCAGAGATAGGTCAGCAAAGACATTTGGCCGGTCTGCATAAATATGGGCAATAAGCACATGATATTATCTGCGGAAAAATGAAATATAAGCCCTTTCGTCTCGAGCATTTTGAGGAGTGTTTCCAAGGCTGCTAGAAATTCTAGATTGCGGCTTTTGTGGGGCAAGCGGCAAGCAATTACGCGCACAAAGAGCGTTTCTATAACCAAATTCCAGCAATCGCCGCTAAATTGATCAGAAAGCAGCAAGTTATAAAACGTCTCCCAAGCGGCTTTATGGGAGATGTCTTCGCTGCAATCAAGCAGCCGCACAGTTATTTGTTGCTCCAGGGCGATTATCTCCGAAGCATAGGCTCTTGCTTTATCTTTTTCTAACCTCATGGCATTGAGTAAGAGGCGCACGCTTTCTAGTTCTTTAAAGGCAGCCTCTTTTATGCCTGCTCGACATCCCTGCCATAAGATGGATACGCCATCCCCATACAAATTTTTTGTGGTGGTCCTTCTGAAGTTGACGGCTTCGTTAAGCCAATGCAGGCACCTGGCGCGCAATTCGCGGGTTGTCGAAGTCGATGTCAGAGGTGTGGAGATTGACATGGTTGAGGAAGATATTGACGAGCCCTGCGCCTGTTCGATCAGTGCTGCATATTTTTGGACCAACAGGAGGCAGGTGCTGTCGTAATGCTCAAGCGCCAGTAATTTTTTTGGAAGAAGCATAATAAAGCAGCTTTCAATTAGCACCAGATGTTCCAGCGTCGGCTCTAAGGCTATGGCGTGAAATACGCGCAATAGGCGGCTGCTTAGCGCAAGGCGCTGTTCGGAGGATAGCTCGAAGTTTTGCGGTCCACTTTTTTTTAAAAGGGCATGCAGGCAATCGAACACCTTTTTCCAACAAGCCCCATATGCCTGCCTTTTTTCTGCAGAAGACATGCCGCTGCATATGAGCTCACATAAGACTAAGGCCTGATGCAGCGGAAGATCCTTTGGAAGGTTATCTATATGGTTTTCGAAAAGCGTTCCGTTTTCAATGAAAAGGTCAAAGGCCCGCAGAAGGTTTTTCTCTTCCTGTGCATCCAGGTGTTTTTTGAGCAGCCATAAGACTACTTGTAAGTGGTGGCGAGGGGTTAACTGTGTATTGACATGGCTCAAAAAGGCATCGGCTTTAGCCAGGTTAAAGCGCGCGGCAAATGGAATAAACAAGCTGAGCACATGTGACCAGTTTTTCTTGAAATCTACTTTAGCTAGCTTGGAGAAAGCTTCTAGGTTTTTCTTTTCCTTGGCGTCTTGGGTTCTGCGCAATAGAGACCACGTTTCTGTGAATTCGCTAAATATTTTTTGAGTCTTTTCAGTTGAATCATCGCCTGCAAAAGAGTGCATGACCATTTCGATTAGACGCATTTGCTGTGCGGCCTGTTGCTTATCCTCAGGTTCGCTTTGATGAAAAAAGGCAATAATGCTTTGGCCTATTCTCTCGCAAGATTTTTGGTGGGGTATATCGGGCAGTTTGCCGGAGTGTATCTGCAAAAGATCCGCTAACTGCAGGATCAGCTCCTGATATTTGAGGGGAATAATTTGGGTGCGTATCAGCGTGGACAAAATTTTGCCGCAGACATAAAGCTGCTGGATGAGTTTTTCTTCGATAGCTGCGTTAAACAAAGCGGCGATATTTAGCCAAGCAGCCTGCTGCTCCATAGGGCTAGTGTCCAGCAAGTCCAAGGCTGCTAAAAAAGCCTTTTGTAGCGACTCTATGAGCTCCGCTGTGCGGCATTTTTTAGATAGTTCAATAGCCGTGGATAGGATCTTTTTCCCAAAATTGAGGGCGGTCGAAGCCTCTAGTCCTTTCAGCGTCAGCAGCCTCTCTTGGCTTAAACAAACGTCGAGAAAGTGGCCAAGCGTTTGCTGCCGAGATTTTGGATTAATGGCGCCAAGGTCGCCTAGCGCCATAAGACAATCGTAGATCACTGGCAGCCGCCTAATTTCGCCATTTTGAGCTTGATGCATGCTCATGCGTATGCTTTGGGCCATCGTATCATAGAAGTTAGGCACAGCTGCGGCGCTTTTTTTCACGCTCTCCTTTTCGGTCAGCTTTTGCAAGACTTCCAAGTAGTTGTCCCACGTCTCTTTAAGTTGCTTGGCATCTGCTCCCAAGCAATTAGCTTGCAGGCATTGCATCAATCCCAAGATGATGGGGTCGAGGGTATTATCGCGCAGTTTTCGGAGCTCTTCTTGCAGGCTTATAAGCGGCACAATTTGCTTTAAGCTTGCCAGAGCTTTTTCTCCCATGGCTTCTTGAAAAACAGAGGGCAAATGCTCCGCGGCAAAAGCATAAAAACGGCGCTTAGCACCGCCCTCCACAAAATGCGTGGACAGCAATACGGCCAAAGGACCCACTTCAAAGCTGGATAGGTAGGTGTGGATGATCTGGACATTGCTCATACGGGGCCAATCCGTAGCATTAGAGGAGCTAGTGGAAGAAGATGAGGAGCTTGAAGAGCTTGAAGTTGAGCTGAGCGCAGGCGTTTTTAAAAGGGGAGGGGAGAGCAGCCCCTCCAATTCTGGATGTGCCGCAAACAGCTTTTCGACGATGGGTTTGCTGAGTATGAAATTTCGCATGACGCACTCAGGAGGCTCGCCTAAAAGCAAGTAATGCGTTCCCTTTTCGTGCGTATAAGCCAAATGCATGCGCGGAGGGGCGGTCGGGGCAATGAAGGGGAAGGCGTATGCTTGGCAGTGCGGGTCTTTGGCTATCCATTGATTGAAAAAGAGGCCTTTAACATAGGCTAGCAAATGGGGATAGACTTCTGGGCATAAGTGAATGCCTTTGGCCAACAAAATGGCAGGATGGGCGATTCTCTTCTTTGAAGCTAGATCTAAACAGGCTTTGGCAAAGACTGCGGCATAGTGCAGAGCTTTATCTTTGCTTGCCTCGCCATGCACAGGGAGGGGAATCGTAGAGCGAAGATCTAGCTGTGAGGGGATTTGCCGGAAAATATGCAAGAAATTCAGCATCTCTATCCATGCACCCATATGGTCATGTTTATAGTGGTTCGATTGGTGCCTAAAAAAATCTTCGGCCATTTTTTCGGTCTTACTCTTATCGATCTCGGAAATTATCTGCTTCAAAGCTTCTTCCACCAGTTCAGAGGAGGCTTCAAAGCCTTGAGTGCATTTATGCAGCAGGCGGTATAGCAGCAAGCTAACGCTTTGGGGGTTTTTGACAATAAAGCGCCGCTCCTTGAGATGAGCCAGATTTTGCATGAAGGTGGACTCATCGCAAAATTTATCGCCATCTACACAGAGGACTCTTCCCGTAGTAAGCGAAGCCATAAATCCATCTGAGGTAGAGACATGGCGGCGAGCTTTTTGGAAGATGAATTTGATATCTAGCATGTCTCCTAAGCCCAGCAGCGAGCTCCAGTCGCGCGTCTCTACAATCATTTTTTTTCGATAGAGATAAAAGTCTTCCACTTCCATCAGGGACAGGGAGGTTTTATGCTGTTCTTCCAACAGTTTGCGCAAAAATTCGCAGCTGATTTTTTTGGGTTCCGAAAAGTTGGGTTTTTCCAAATGATAGCATAGATCTATGTCGGCATAGGGGAGTCGGCTTAGCAAATGACAGGCTGCTCCTCCGATAATGTAGGGCTCTTCTGGCCCAATCAAACCACATTTGAGCAAACCCGCATTGAGCGCTGTGTACATATCGAGGGCTGTGAAGCGCAGGGTGGGCAAACTTATCGAAGAGGTACCTGGTTTATGCAGGTTTTCTGTTTTGGGCATTAAACAGGAGGTGGTCTGCTTCATTTGCTCTAGCAAAATTAATGCCTGGGAGGTGAGCCGTCCAACATAGGGGATATCTTTGCTGCCCTTGATCTCTTTTTCGCGACTCAAGGGCGGAGAGGAAAAAGTTGCGGCGGCTATGTCAAGGCTTTTAGACAAGTGAGAGGTGGTGGTTGTGGGCACTGACATGTCGCTAAAACCTTATTGGCTAGGAGTCCGATTTTCGGAGCTGATAAATAGAACAGGGCGCGCCATGATTTTTTCTTTCCAGAAATCGTCAGCTTCTTTTTTGCAATACATGCTAACCCCGCCAAACTCTGGGCAGGGTTTGCCTGTTTTTGCATTTTGGAAGGCGGTCAGCATTGCTTCGTCTTGTTTAGGATTGTCAGAGGTCATGCGGCAAGCGGCCACATAGAATCCATGCGAGTCTCCAGCGGCAGTCAAAGCTATTTTCACTCCCAATCCGTGGCAAATGGCTATTTCGGCGACAGCTTGAACTAGTATGCTTCCGCCTCCCCTGCATTTTTGCCGTGCGTACGCATCTAGCCTTTCTATAAAAAGGGCTCCTTGCGGTTCAGCGTATTCTCGGACACTTGTATGGTAAATGCCTTTGGGGAATTCAAGCAAAGCCAAGCTGTCTGGATTTGTGCCCTCAATGCCTTGAACTTCTGCCTCTGCTAGGCATCTAGCCTCAAAGCCTTCCCCAACATAGACGGAAAGGTACAAGGGTTTTGTTAGGAGGGATTTTGTGATGTATACTGGCAGCTCGGCACCGCTATCTTTATCGGTGACACATGCTGTTCCAATTAATTTTTGGAAGCAATACCTGTGAATGAACGCCTCTAGTTTCTTTCGGGTGGCTTGTCTTTTCTTATTCAGTTCGACCTGAGTGAAAGGAAAAAGGGGAATGTAATCCGCTGTATAATCTAAGATAGTGTCTATAATCATATGCATACTTTATTATCAAAAATATTTTGTTAGCTTAACATTTTCGGCTACTGTAACCATTTTTTCTTCTATCTTTACCATCTTTCTTATCCTGAAAATTTTACAGGATGGGAAAGATTGAAAAGATGAGAAGCATGGAAGGTATGGCTATGCATTGACTGGAAATTTTCCAGTGATGGTGAGCTCGGTTTTTCCTGCCACTTCTTTGTATCTCGACTTTATGATTTTTTTTGGTTGCCTCCCCAGGGAAAAGAGGAGCAGAATTTGCATTTTTGTTCGAAACCAATCGTCGCATGCCGCTTGGTGAGAACAAAATGCAAAGATTGCCGTTTTTCACAGGGAGGAAGCCCCAAATCATAAAGTCGAGTGCATGCGTTGTTTATTGATAATTTCAAAGGCGGCTGATTGCTTGTGTTGTATGCATATTGAAAAGATACTATACTTAGTTGCGTGCGCAGTGTCAATACTTAATAAATAAGCTGGAGGCCTTTGCCGCGGTGCGCGCGCTGAAAGACTCCTTCAGTTTTTGTGATGCAGAGCTGATCTGTTATTTTGTTTTGGTTATTTGATTGTTTTAATGGTGTTGGTGGATTGGTTGATTTATTTATTTGACATAACACATTTTAGTGGTTAATATTAAATGTAAATAGTATTTCATTTAAAATGAGGTTTGTTATGAATGTAACTAATGCGGAACATTTAAATGCAGCGCAAGTCCAAGAATTTGCCAAAGATGTGATGGCTGCGGCCTCGCTTGGCATTCAAATTCAAAAGGGGAAAGTCAATGCCCACACCGGAGCGCTTGTTTTTTATGGACATAATGTCAATCAAGTCATTGTCATTCCCCAAGAACACGTGGCCTTATTTCGCAATGCATTTCAAACTATCGAAAAAAATAGCATCGCATCGACTATGCGCAGGACAGATCTTTCCATTGAAGCTAAAGTCTTTCATTCTGAAAAAATTAGCGCTTTGACAGGTAGAGTGCTAGCTTGTATCCCTCCGGAAGCATTTCCATCGGCAAATAGGGCCAGGCAATCGAGGCCTCAGCCAGCGCAGGCACAAGCCAACATCGCGCAGCCAACCGTCGATAGACAACTTCCAGAAGCCAATTTAATGCGAAATGAAAGGGCCCCTGAATCAAACGCTCCAGAACGCCTCGCCTATTTGCGAGGCGGCAAAGGCGTTGCTTTGGCTAATACATTAGACGATTTAGGAGCATCTGTTCAAGCAAATCGACAAGCCACTGAAACTCATACAGCAGCGGCAAACCAGGCAAGATTATCTACGGTTACAGCTCAGCCTGGGCAGGCACCCATGGGCGGAGCAAGAAGTGCTGACCACTTTAACGCTGCGGCTGGAGTCCGATCTATCACTTACCCTCAATATGATGTGGTGGGCAGAGGTTTCCCTGGCGACGGAACCGATAATTTTAATGGAATGCTGCGCCTTTTATATATGTCCGATAGACTTAGCAGCTCTACAGGTTTTGCAAGAGTAGGATATGACGCCGGCTCCGCGGATTTCTTGACCAGAGCAAATTATCCAGATAGCGCTTTTTCTACTGGGGGCGTTTCAAAATCTTCAAGTCCCCATCCTCCCAAGCTTAAAGATCTCGATTTTGCGGTTGTAGACCAAATTGGATTAGGCGAAAGACAGTGTGATAGGCCTCACACCCCCATGATTAATATCGTAGAGCAAGAGATGCTCACCTTTATGCAAAAAAATGAAAATCAATTAGCTAAGGGACCAACATGCTTTAAATTTGATTATACACCAAAAATGAAAGTCAATGATGAATATGTAACTACAGGCATGGGACATACGTTTTTGGTCACCGTTGAAAAAGATGTGCACGGTGAATTTCATATCACTTTATTAGATAGTTTGGGCGGAGGAAATAGTTATAAACAAAATGATACTATAAATGGGGTTAAGAAGGCTTTAGAACGGTCTGGCCATGTAGTGCATACGCATCAAATTAAAGAACAAAACAACGCTATGGCTTGCGGCGTGCATGTTCAAGCAAATCTTGCCTTAATAAAAGAAGGCGTGGATAGGGGGGGCTACAGTGTTTATAAAGCTGCTGATAAGCATGAGTTTGGAAAAAGAAGCGATAAGCAAATAGAACAGTTACATGCGGGGCTTAAACAAAAAGCTGCAGAATATTATAGAAATCAGGCCTTGAGCTCGCCTGCCAATAGAGAATTTATGTTTAAAACTGCCATTCAAAATATGATCGATAATGCTCGAGCTTCAAGATCTAGTAAAGATGCCGCATATGCCAAAAAATTTATAGAAAATCTACAGGCAATGCCTGAATTTATAGATTTTTGTAAAGAAAAAGTTCGCGCAGGCGATAGGGATATGCAAAAGATTGTCAGCGATTATCGTATTCCCATGCGGTAGTTGCCTAAGCATGCCTGCTTTGCAAATAGCCTCCAAAAGAGCTCAAAGACTGCCTTCAGCCTGAAGAGGCTGGTATGGCAATGCCCTTAACATTAGCCTATCTTTTGCGTTCACCCCCCGAATAGGCATAGGCATCAACCTAAAAACATAGTTGAAAAATGGGCCCACAAATCGTTAGGGAAATATTGTTGAGGAAAAAACGTTTTAGTCCACATAAAGAAGGGTTTCTCATTTCCGAGAGCCCGCCTCGGGCGACTCA